>MVCZ01000082.1 GCA_002049825.1 Candidatus Zhuqueibacterota bacterium 4484_188 | reverse complement strand
TGGCAGCCGCATTCCAGGCAGCGCAGCGCCTCGTGGTGGACCTGGTCGGGGCTAAAGCCAAGTTCGATTTCACCCCAATCGTGCTTTCGTTCCTCCGGATCGCGCACCGGCATTTTTGCACGCTCAACCCTTGGAACGTAGCTGAAATCGTCCGGGGAAAGCTTCTTGAAATTTTCTTTCCGGCTGATGAACGGTTTATTCACCAACTCCATTCTTTCACCGGTAATAAATTTATGAATCGCTTTCGCCGCTTTTTTTCCGTCGGCAATCGCCTCAATCGCGGTTGCCGGACCAAGCACCACATCGCCGCCGGCAAAAACGCCGGGAATGTTGGTTTCCATTACTTCCGGCTTTATCTCCAGCGTCCCCCAGCGGGTTTGTGCTACATTTACTAATTTGCTGTCCCTGGCGGCAAACGCCAGGTCCGGTTTCTGACCGATGGCGGCAATCACCCAATCCAGTTCAATCACAAAATTCGAATCGGGTATCGGTATCGGGCGCCGCCTGCCGCTGTCGTCCGGCGGTCCTAATTCCATCTGCACACATTCAATGCCGGTTGCCCGGTTATTCTCATCTAAAATAACTTTTACCGGTGCAGTGAGAAATTTAAAAATAATACCTTCTTCCTCGCCTTCCTCGATTTCCATCTCGTTTGCCGGCATTTCCTTTCGGGTTCGCCGGTAAATGATGCTTACTTCATCGGCACCAAGACGCAGGGCGGTTCGGGCGGCATCCATAGCGGTGTTTCCGCCGCCAATTACCCCCACTTTTCCCTTTAACGAATCGATTCGCTTCATTTTTACATCTTCTAAGAAATCAATTCCGGAAAGCACACCATCGGCGTCTTCATTTTCCACCCTCATGCTGGTCCCTGACTGCGCCCCCAGCCCCAGGAAAACCGCTTCGTATTCCCGGTCGAACAAATCATCCAGCGTAAAGTCCCGACCAAGTGCTTTATTCAAATGAATGTCCACACCCAGCCCGGTAATTCCCTCAATCTCTTTATCCAGGATTTCCTCCGGCAGACGGTACTGGGGAATTCCCCAGCGCAACATGCCGCCGGCTTTGGGTTTGGCATCGAAAATATCCACCGTGTGTCCCTCCTGGCGCAAATAGTAGGCGCAGGACAACCCGGCAGGACCGGCGCCGATAATCGCCACCTTGTGACCGGTTTCCGGGCGAACCTCCGGAAAATAGCGGTCGGGGCTTTCCAGGTCAACATCGGCAACAAAGCGCTTCACGTGGTCGATGGCGGTGGTTTCGTCCACCAGGTTCCTCCGGCAGTTCATTTCGCAGGGGCGGGTGCACACACGACCGCATACGGTGGGAAGCGGGTTGGCCTGTTTAATCAATGCAACCGCCTCGCGGTATTTTCCCATAGCCGCCAGCGCCAGGTAGCCCTGCACATCCACACCTGCCGGACAGGCCAGTTTGCAGGGACCCAGGCAATCGGCGTAGTGATTGCTCAGAATCAGTTCCAGCGCCATTTTACGGGCACTATAAATCTGGTCGTTATTGGTCGTAACCCGCATTCCCTGGGTAACTTTTGTTCCGCAGGAGGGCACCAGCGTGCGGGCACCTTCCACTTTTACCACACACAGAAAACAGGAAGTAAACGGTTCCAACTGATCGTCGTGGCACAGGGTGGGAATTTCCACTCCCTGGTCCCGGCATACCTCCAGGATTGTTTGACCGGTATCGGCAATAACAGGTTTTCCATCTATAAAAATCTGGACTCTACTCATTGTTTTCTCCACATGGTTTTAAACTGAATGTAAAGATTTCCCGTTTTTCCATCGCTCAGGCAGTTACTTCTTCTTTCACTCCGGTTAATATTTCGATAGCATCAAATTTACACACTTCGAAGCAGACACCGCAGTGGGTGCACAATTCCTGGTGAATAAAATGCACCTGTTTCTTTTCACCGGTAATTGCATTGACCGGGCAGTTCCGCGCACACACCATGCAGCCGGTGCAATTATCAGGAATCACCCGGTACATGATTAAATCGCGACAGCTCTTTGCCGGGCATTTATTCTCGAAAATATGCGCTTCGTATTCGTCCCGGAAATATTTCACGGTCGTCAGCACCGGATTTGGCGCGGTCTGTCCCAAACCGCACAAGGAACCCTGCTTGATATTTTCCGACAGACTTTCCAGTTTTTCGATATCATCCGGTTTCCCTTCGCCTTTGGTAATCCGTTCCAGGATTTCCAGCATGCGTTTGGTTCCCAGGCGGCAGAAGGTGCATTTACCGCAGGATTCTTCCTGAGTAAAATTCAGGAAGAAGCGTGCCACGTCCACCATGCAGGTACGATCGTCCATCACCACCATTCCGCCGGAACCCATGATAGCGCCGGTTTTATTCAGCGATTCGTAATCGACCGGCGTGTCCAGCAAATCAGCCGGAATACACCCGCCGGAGGGACCCCCAAGCTGCACCGCCTTAAATTCCCGGTCGTCCTTGATACCGCCGCCGATATCGAAAATCACTTCCCGCAGGGTCATGCCCATCGGCACTTCCACCATGCCGCCCCGTTTAATTTTCCCCGCCAGGGCGAACACTTTGGTGCCCTTGCTTTTCTCGGTGCCTAATTGGGCAAACTTGTCGGCACCATTCAATATAATCCAGGAGACATTGGCAAAGGTTTCCACATTGTTAATATTAGTTGGTTTGCCCCACAGCCCTTTTACTGCGGGGAAGGGCGGACGCAAACGCGGCATCCCGCGCTTGCCTTCCACACTGGCAATTAAAGCAGTCTCTTCACCGCAGACAAATGCCCCCGCGCCAAGCTTCAGGCTGATGTCGAACGAGAAATTACTGCCCAGGATTCGCTTACCCAGGAAACCTTTCTTCCGCGCCTGTTGAATGGCAATTTCCAGACGGTGCACCGCCAGGGGATATTCTGCCCGCACATAAATCAATCCTTCGTGCGCGCCGATAGCGTAACCGGCAATCAGCATTCCTTCCAGCACGCTGTGCGGGTCGCCTTCCATCACACTGCGGTCCATAAAGGCGCCCGGGTCGCCCTCGTCGCCGTTGCAAATGATATATTTTTCTTTGGAATCGGATTGGCGGGCGAACTGCCACTTCAGCCCGGTAGAAAATCCCGCGCCTCCCCTGCCCCGCAGCCCGGATGCTTTGATTTCGGAAATCACATCTTCCGGCTTCATCTTTTGCAGTACTTTCTGAATCGCTTTGTAGCCGTCGTTGGCTATGTATTCTTCAATTCGCTCGGGATTAATCCGCCCGGAATTGCGCAGGACAATCCGCACCTGTTTGTTGAAAAAACTATCTTCGGTGGTTTGAATTTTATTGCTTTTAATCGCCCACTCTTCGATCACCGATTTTTCTTTAATGTGCTTCTCGATGATTTTTGGGATTTTTTTTACGCTCACATCGCCGTAAATGACATCCGGAACGCCGGGCATCCGAATTTCCACCAGCGGCTCCCGGTAACAGGCGCCGATACAGCCGGTTTTTTCCAGTTCCACCGGTAGATTTTCCTCGGCAATGGTTTTCTCCAAAGCGGTGTAAACATCGGCGGCACCGGCGGCAATTCCGCAACTTGCCATTCCCACCAGAATTTTTATATTTCCATTTTTTGAATTTTGCATTTCGGCAGAATCCTCTATTTTTTCATTTTTTTGATAATTTTCTTGGTTTCGCGGTCGGTGAGCCTGCCATAGGTCGTTTCGCCAATCATCATCACCGGCGCCAGGCTGCAGCAGCCCAGGCACGCTACCGATTCCAGGGTAAATTCCCGGTCCGGGGTGGTTTCGCCATCATGGACACCTAGTGCTTCCTCGCAGGCTTCGGTAATTCTCTCCGCCCCGCTCACGTGGCAGGCGGTGCCGTGGCACACCTTGATGATATTCCTGCCAACCGGTTTCAGCCGGAATTGTGAATAAAACGTGGCTACGCCGTAAATCTGGCTGATATCGGTGTTGGTTGCTTCCGCCATACGAATTAAAGCTGCTTTCGGTAAATACCCGTAGGCTTTCTGAGCTTCCTGCAACAGCGGGATAATCGCTCCTTTCTTCCGGGCGAATTTCTTTAGAATTTTTTCCAGCGGAACCGGATCAAAAGGTTCTTGAACGTGTTTTGCAACGGCTTCCATACATATTCCTCGGTTTCTTTGCAATCTTTCCTAAAAAAATTAATTTTGTGCGTTCAAATCAACGGTGATTTATGTGTAAAAAAGCACAAAATTCAGCGAAAAGATAGGACATTAGGTAGTCTTCTTTCAACAGAAAAATATTTTTAAATGATTATCCGGCTAACTCCGCAAAGTGATTTATTTCGTCCATACACACCGCTGAGTTTTTATTTATCGCTGTCTCCAGGGGCGTTTCCCCATAAGCGCTAAGGTAAAAAAATACTTGATATAAACGCGACTTCCTGATGAGAATATATTGAAATTAGCTGTTTATTTCTTTACAAATATTTCTTCGGAAGAGCTGTCTGTTATATACAAATCTTTAAGAAAGGTGAGAATCAAATGTAACTTTTCAGGAACACTATAAAAAACATACCGCATCCCGCATACTCGGGATATGATATGTTTGAAATAAGATTGGGATTTGTGCATAACGGATGCTTATAAAGAGAGGTTGACGGGAGATTGTACTGGACCCCTAAAATCGGCTATCTCCACCATCTACCCAAATTTATTAATGCAAATCTGTAACACGGACTTATTAATGGTTTACAATGGTCAGTAATGATTTTTTGCGGGCATTAGAACTTCTATCTTCCTGAATCATTAACTGATTGTATTTCTCCTCTCCACAATTCTCGATATTTCTAATTTCATTGTTTGTAAGATCAATAATAAATTCAGACTGCTTATGAAAATGTATAAACATTGCACTCAGATTAACAGTCGCCTCAATTGCCCTGGGATTTTTGAAAATAACCGTTAAAAGCGTTTTCCAATAGAGCCATCCGGTTGCCTTATGCAAACCCACTTTTATGCAAACCTTCAAAAATGCCTTTACAGTTTTCAGCATTCTTACAATACCAGGTTTATATTTATTAACAGGTTTTAAATGAAGGCTGGTATAGGTTACTCTTTCATAATAGTGCTTCGGATTATATATATATTTTATTACATAAATATAGTCCTTCAGAACATCTAACCTGGGTCTTGAAGTTATAAAGTTTAACCCACTCGTCATTTGATCTAGTTCAGCATTGGTATCTCTTATGGTTGAACCGTTCTCAAACAACCGCCCTTCTCTTTTTAAGCGCCTTGTTAATTGTGTCTTTGGTAATGCGTACATCTTTCCAACCATCGCCATGCATATTCCTGCATCTTGAATACATTGAATCATCTTCTTGGCGGTTTGGTCTGTTTCATTATCAAAACCAATAATGAACCCTGCATTAACAATTATACCATAAGAATAGATCTTATTTACTGCCTTTACAATAGACCTGTTTATATTGATTTTCTTGTTTGTCAATTTTAGTATTTCATCTTCCGGTGTTTCGATACCGATGAAAACGAATCTAAAATCCAAATCCTTCATCATTTGTAAAAGATTCTCATCATCTGCCAGATTTATAGAAGATTCTGTCGAAAAATAAAAAGGATAATTATTTGCTTCAGACCATTCTCTGACAACAGGCAAGACTTTTCTAACATTCTTTTTGTTTCCAATAAAATTATCGTCAACAAAATCAATATGTCCTCTATAGCCGAGATCATAAAGAGTGCGGAGTTCTTTAATTATTTGCTCCGGAGTCTTCGTTCGTGATTTCCTGCCATATAGTTCAATAATGTCACAAAACTCACAATTGAATGGGCAGCCGCGAGAATACTGTATCCCTACCTGAATATAATCTTGAAATCGTATTAAATCGAACCTGGGAACTACCGCTTCAGTCATATCTGCCATGTCACCTGACTTGTATTCACCGCTTTTGCACCCTTTCTCCAAATCTTGTATGAACATAGGAATAGTAACTTCACCCTCACCTTGTACAAGGTAATCTGCAGAGCGATACAAATTCGGTTGGGATGACGGGTCCGGACCACCGACAACAACGGGACAACCATATTGATGTGCTTTATCGATGATGGAAAGCATACTTTGTTGCTGAGGCAGCATACCTCCAACGCAAACAATATCTGCCCACTCAAAATGTTTAACCAGTAAAGGCTCTACATTTGCATCAACCAGTTTAAACTCCCACTGCTGAGGTAACAAGGCTGCTACTGTCATTAGCCCCAATGGTGCAGCAGGATATTTTGCTCCTGCAATTTTACATATATCAACGTAATTCCAGAAACTAAATGCTGAAAATTCTGACTGTACTATAAGACACTTGGATCCATTGTCTAATAAATTTTTCATTATCTTTCATAATCTCCGGTAAGAATATTCAATAAAATATCAAGTCCAAGTTCATCTTTCTGATTTACCCCCTTTTGGCACAGACACCATTTGCGTAGTAATTTTCCCTCTGTTAAAGGAAGAATACAAGGGGTTGAATCATAACAACAATTTTATTAAACATTTTTACCATCTTTCAGTCCTGGAAAAATAAATACGTTACCGGAATCATCATCCTAAAAATTTACGTAAATAAATACGTTACCGGAATCATCATCCTAAAAATTTACGTAATGCACCGCTGCGTGAATAATAACGTAATCGCCGAAGCGCTTTCTCTTTGATTTGTCGTATCCTTTCCCGGGTCAAGTTAAAGCGCTCACCAATTTCTTCAAGTGTCAGAGGCGGCTCCTGGCCCAGACCAAAATACAACTGCACTATCTCTGCTTCGCGTTTCGTCAAAGTTTCCAACGTGCGCTCAATTTCAATTTTTAAAGATTCATCCATCAAATCAGCATCGGGTGGCGGTTGGTGTTCATTTTCAATAACGTCCAGTAAACTGTTGTCTTCACTGTTCCGAAAGGGAGCATCTATAGATAAATTCTGTCCTGCAATTCTTAGTGTATCTCCAATTTCAAGATCAGACATATTCAATTGCTTTGCAATTTCGCTGGCGTTTGGTTTACGTTCAAAAGCTTGTTCCAGCGCTGAATAGACTTTTCCAATTTTAGTAATTACGCTAACCCGATTCAACGGAAGGCGGACAATGCGAGTTTTTTCAGCCAACGCCTGCAGCATTGCCTGTCTAATCCACCAAACCGCATAAGAAATAAATTTAAATCCCCGGGTTTCGTCAAATCGCTTTGCAGCTATAATCAGACCTAAGTTCCCTTCATTGATTAAATCACCCAAAGGAAGTCCCTTGTTTTGATACTTTTTTGCGACGCTTACCACAAAGAGAAGATTCGCCTCGGTTAGTTTTTCCAATGCTTGCTGATCGCCCTGCTTGATCCGTTGTGCTAATTCAATTTCTTCCTCCGGGGTTAATAAGGGGACTTTGCCAATTTCCTGAAATTATTTACTGTTTAGTCAAGAATTTCCAGAATGCTGCGATTTCCTTTTCCCGCGGCTGATGCTGCGTTTAAAAGTGTACGTATGGCAAATGCTGTTTGACCCCTTTTACCAATCACTTTTCCCATATCACCTTTGCCTACATGTAATTCATACACAGTCACACGTTCACCTCTTACTTCTGTTACCCGAACATCATCCGGTTTATCTATACTCAATAAATTCTTTCATCGCCCAAATTTCCTTATCGGTGTCGTTTTAATTCGTACTAAAACAATTCTTATTGGCTGCCGAATATTTCGTGTTGTGTAATACTTTTGATTTAGCCAAAACTCTCTCTGATTCTACACAGTCAATCTGTCCAGTAAAATCCGAAGACTAATAAACTTGCATTACTTACCCACGAAAACCAAATCAATTTAAAACGATTAATTTTTGTAAATTTAGTATAATCTAAAAGAATTGTTGCGGCATACGCAAGAGGCGGTTAAGGTACATGCAGCAATTTGATTTCTCTCGAATAAGTTAACTAATGGCTGTCTCTTATTTGCCATATAAAATTTGTCAACATTTCAAGAGCATCTTTCATACACTATAATTTGGTAACCGATAGTGTTTTACCTATTTTATTTCCGGTTTTTCCGGTCTTTCCTGTTTTTTCTTTTTTGCTTCCTTTTTGGCATCTTTTTTTATACTTGTTTGTTTTGCTCTCTTATCCTTATCCTTCTTACCACCTTTATCTCCCATATCTTCTTCACCTCCTTTTCTAAGAAATGAAATTTATTTGTTAACGTTTTGTTGTTTTCCTTTCATCCAATAGTCATGTAAATTTCCCCATTTTGCATTTGAATTTCCTAAGCGGTCTGCTTGTCTTGGGTGACAAAGGGGGATTACATTATATATTTTGCTATTAATTTTAATTTCATGCTGTCCACCATAAGTAGTTTCTGTCTCGCCAAATTGAGCAAGTCTTGAAAATCGTTTGTCATGAAATCGTAGAAACCATTTAATCGGTAAATCTCCTAATAATATTAAATTCTCAGCTTTTGAATCTTCGAGTTCTTCCAATATTTCTTCTCGCCTGGTTTTAAGATTTAATTCTGTTTTGTCAAAATCTGGAATCGTAGCTTTAGGAAGTCCGAATTTTTCAATGATACTGTCTGAATAATGTTTATCAATTGCTTTTCTTTGTTTCTTATTTACTCTTGATTCAGGAAGTAAATCACACAACCAGGCTTCTTTTCTGTTAAATCCGAGAGGCTCTAAAAATAATGAGTCAAGTGCTCTTCCAGAAGGTCCATTGAGCATTTTATTAGTTGGGATAGTCAGTTGTCCTAATTGCTCTGGAATTTTTATTTCCGAAATTATTTCTTTTGCATTTTCCCCAGTCCAGAAAATCTCGGGTTCGCTCGCTACTGCGAAAGCTGAAACTTTTTGCTTTCCATTTTTGTCAATCCATCGAGCATGAACAGCACTTGCATAAACACCCAAAACAAAAACTTTCTTCGGGCTTCTATCTTTTTGCTCAACTTTTTTTAGTTCCTGTCCAAATGGAAAATAGAAGCTATTTGTCATGCTATTTATTCTATTTTTGTGTATATTCACTGTTGTTATACACCACAATTGGAGGGATAACAACAATTGTTTATATATTTCTTTTACCATTTCTACTTTACTCTCCTTACACATAACATTGTCAATACGTAGAAAACTTTTTCATCATATCACCTTATAGCATGGAAATACTTCCATAGTATTGATTTGATTAAAGGTAAAAAACAGAAAAATTATGTTTGCTTTTCCATGTCTGATTCATATAGTTAATCTTAATGCAATATGGCTATTTAAAACATGAAAAACAACAAAAATTTCGCCCCGATCAAAATTTAAAAACGCATGGGTCAAATAAACCCGGAAGACGAGATAAGAATCTATAACTGTACGTCCATGATAATTCGGAGCACTGCTCATTTTATCACATCAAGATGAAAAGCAAAAGCATATCATCGTCCGGGTGTTGCGTCACATTTTTATGTCTATGGCGTAAGCTATTACTTCTGTGACTGTAGGAAAGCAACCTGTTTCAATCGGATCGTCCGTTTTAGGAAGTTTTATGATCCCCGGCGGCGTCGCTCACCGCTTCCGGTTTTTCATTCTCACCATTCGGCGCACCTGCTCGAAGCGCGCCTTGTGCCGGGCATGCTCGCTCGCGGTTCTGGAGAACAAATGTCCACCGTCACCGGATGCGACAAAATACATGTAGCCGGTTTTCGCCGGGTAAAGTGCGGCAAGAATGGATTTCCTGCCAGGGTTGTTAATCGGTCCCGGCGGCAGTCCCCGGTAGCGATATGTGTTGTAGGGCGAATCGATTTCCAGGTGTTT
>MVCZ01000081.1 GCA_002049825.1 Candidatus Zhuqueibacterota bacterium 4484_188 | reverse complement strand
ATATTATCGGTATGTCCTTCGATACGAATACTATTCGACCAATCCGCGGTCAGCTCCATAATTTTGTCGAGAATAGGAAATGCCCGGGGTTTTATTTCTGCTTCCCCGGAATTGTAAAGAATGGGAGAATCGATGCGAATAATAATGCCATCGTCGGTCGCCTCGAATGTCAGGTTTTTTGAAATACCTTTTCCCTTTACCATGTTTCGCAGCTCCGAGATGACCTTCCGGGTTCGTTTCTTCTCATAGTCGGTAAGCTGTGGCATCACCGGTTCCCACTGTTTGAACACGGTCTCCTGGCGGGGTAACACGCCTAACGCGCCCTTTAGGGAACCCAGTGCCTTCTGGAATTTCGCCATCTCGATGGACGAAAATGAGACCAGTAGCACAAAGAAACACAGCAGCAAACTCATCAGATCGCCATAGGTAACCATCCAGCCGGGAGCACCGCCACCGCCACCGGAATCATTATTATTTTTTTTTGCTCTTTTCGATGCCATAGGTATTGCCCTAATCAACTATATGGAGTTGGGCAACTTATATGCCATAAACAAATTTTCGGAAAAAATATTATGAGGAGTGTTAAGTACTAAGTATTTCTTTATTTATAAGATCGGTTAAAATTCACCCGCATGGCGAATAACCCGATTGTGTAGAAAAAATGCTCAGTTTTTCGACACCTATAATCGAAATATCGACATTGACAATTTTTAAATCAGTTACACCTCGCTTGACTAACCTGCTTTCCGATCTTTAGGCGGCAAAAAGGTTTTGAGTTTCTGTTCAACCAAACGGGGGTTGTCGCCCGACTGGATAGACAGAATGCCTTCCATAATCAGCTCCCGAACGTGCACCTCTTCCTTGGTCCGTTCTTTCAGTTTTCCGGCAAGTGGCAAAAAAATCAGGTTTGCCATAACCGCACCGTAGAAGGTGGTGATTAACGCGACTGCCATGGAGGGTCCGATGCTGGAAGGATCTTTCATGTTCTGCAGCATGATAACCAATCCGATTAGTGTTCCGATCATGCCGAATGCCGGGGCATAAGTACCAAAAGCTTCCAGAATCCCGTGCCCTTTACCGTGCCGGCTTTCCAGGTTGTCCACTTCGGTGCTTAAAATCTCGCGCAATAATTCCGGTTCCGTGCCGTCAATCGCTAACTGGATACCGTCCCGGATAAAATCGTCGTCAATTTCCTTGGCATGTTTTTCCAGGGTTAACAACCCATCTCTTCGAGCTTCTTCGGCAAATCTGACAATTGTCTCGATCAACTTAGGAAGCTCGGATGTTTTAGTCAGCAGTGTTTTGCGCAACACCCCAATTACTCCCAGCACATCTTCTAACGGATATTGAACCAGCACTGCGGCAACCGTGCCGCCTATCACCACCAACATCGAGGGAATATTGATAAAGGCACCCAGTCCGCCGCCGATCATCACCGCAAGCAGAATTACCAATATACCGCCGAAGAGCCCCAAAAGTGTCGCAATGTCTAAAACCTTTTTCATGTGCGCTTTATAGTCCCGATTTTGATTTTGCTAAAACATTTCTGCCGATAGGCAACCACTTTATCGATAACCGTCTCCACCGATTCTTTCACAATGATTTTTTTGCCATTGGTCATAGTAATGATCGTGTCCGGTGTCATTTCAATAAATTCGATCATCTCCGCATTGATGGTAATCGGTTTATCGTTTATTTTGGTCACGGTTATCATCTTCAACTTTCCATTCAGTCTCTTTCTTATTATCATTATCGAAGAAAAAAATGATTATTAAATAAAAAATCAAAAAGGGCGGTCTCAAGCGAGACCACCCTTTATTCATTCAGAATTACCGTTTCAAATTGGTCACTTCCTGAAGCATGTCGTCACTGGTGGTAATGATCCGCGCATTTGCCTGGAAACCGCGTTGCGCCACGATCATCTTGGTAAATTCCTCCGCCAGGTCTACATTAGACTGCTCCAGTGCGCCGGAAATGATCGACGCGCTTATTCCTTCGCCGGCAGCGCTGATAATCGGGTCGCCCGAGTTCCCGGAAATGCCGAACAGGTTTCCTTCCACCCGCATCATGCCGCCGGGATTGTTGAAGCTCGCCAGGGTAATTTGTCCCAACAATTGAACCACACCGTTACTGAAAGCACCCGATATTTTACCGGTTTCATCAACCGTGATGCGTTCCAGATTCCCCATACCGTAGCCATCTTGCGAAGTAATAAGAACGGATGTGCTGGGTCCCGCCATTTGAGTAATTCCATCAAATCCGCCGAGGGTGCCCGGATCCAGTTCTATATTTACCAGGTCATCACTTCCGGTACCCGGGTTCAGTTGTAAAGTAGTAGAACCGTCATCAAACTCGAATGTTTTAATCGAGCCGTCATTGTTGAATTCCACAAAGCCGTTCTTTTCACCGTTAACCGAAGCCGGTTCGGGTACCTGCGCTTCCCATTTCCAACGATTGGGCTCAGTGACATCTTTGGTGAAAATAAGCGTCATATCGAAAGCATTTCCCAGGGAATCGTAAACAGTGATGCTGGCAGACTGCTTCACATCTTCGGCTTTTTGCAGTTCGGAATAGTGCCCGGGCGAGCTGTCGAAAATCGCATTAAATGCGGTGCGATCCGTTCCACCGGCGCCCACGGTATCGTCCGCCCGAATATCCAGCCCGGTGATTTCATAAATCTTCCCGCCATCGGCATGAATCTTTAATGCGCCGTCGTCTTCGTTAATCTCCACCGCTTTCTCGTTGGTTAAGTTCAGTGCGGAACTGATTTGGGTGGCGTAATCCTGGTAAGTGGAAGTAGCGGCAATGGTGAACGAATGTGCCGGAAGCGCTTCCCCGCCCCGGAATCCGTTAATGTTTACCTCGTCACCGACCACTAGTCCCAGAGATTGCCCGTTTTTATCCCGCAAGTTGGTCAACAAATCGTCGGCACGGGCTGCATGGGAAAAGACATCCGAGGTCGTATTTCCCAGAGACAAATCGCCGTTCAGCGACTGAAATGCTTTCAGCAAGTTGGGATGGTCGCTCCAGACACTCACCTGCGCACTGCCGGCAAATTGCAGAGAACCGTCCGCAGTCAGCGAGGCGGTCAGTCCGGCCGCGCTGAAATCGTTGTTGATTTCGGCAATCAGGTCATTCAGGGTATGGAACGAAGTGTTCCCTACCGTAGTGTCGGTGGTAACATACTTGTAGCTGTGGTCGGTGCCGCCGTAGCTGACTTTCACTTCAGTCGTGCCGGAAGACAGGGAAGTGATTTTCGCATTGGCGTTGCCGGTAGCCAACAAGCCTTCAAGATCCGAATCGCCGTCTTCTACCGCATACACTGCATTGGTTTTCAGAATATTGCCCTGTGCTTCGGCGCTGGCATCCAGGTTCCCTGCCAGGGTGACGTGGCTGGTGGCACGGGCGCTGATTTTCTTGCCGAACGGAAGAGTGATGTCAGTCAGCGGACTGCCGGCTTCAATCTTTCCTTCCCCATTTGCCAAATAGCCCTGCACACGAACACCGCTGTTGGGCATAATCAATGTGCCATTGGCATCGAATTGGAAATTTCCCGCACGGGTATAGTAGCGGTTTGTTCCGTCACTGACTACAAAAAAACCATCGCCCTGGATGGCTAAGTCGGTTGTCTGACCGGTGGTCTCGATATTTCCCTGACCGAACAATGTGTCGATGGTAGAAAGCGACATTCCCAGCCCAACCTGCATCGGGTTGGTTCCGCCCAGGCTGGAAATCGGCTGGGTGGTGCCGCGCAGTGTCTGGGCAAAAGTTTCGCTGAATGATGCCCGACCGGTTTTGAATCCAATAGTATTTACATTTGAAATATTGTTTCCCAGTACATCCATCATTACCTGATGGTTTCTTAATCCGGAAACACCTGCGTATAATGAGCGCATTAAACCCATGATACATCCTCCTTGAGAGTTTTTTCATCCTTGATTCATGCCCCGCTTCAGTCGGTCGGCAGGGCATCAGGGCTTCCTTTGGTTGATTGTGTTTCAACGGTAAGGTCCAGCCCTATTCACACAATTAATTTAATTACTTTACAAAAACAGCCGAGTCGATGTTGGTAAACACACTGTCCTGCAGTTTGCCTTCATCCAGTGCGGTAATCACGGTTCGTTTATTTACGTTTACCACAAAAGCAGCATTGTCTACCACGATTAAAGACTCGCGAGCCCCTTTTTCTTCCGCCCGGTCCATCGCCGCTGCCAGCTTGGTCAGGTTCTCGGAATTCAAATTGATATTGCGGTTTTGCAAACGCGATTTCGCATGAGCAGAAAATTTAATTTTTTGTTCAGACTCAATCTTTTCCAGCAATATCTTTTGAAAATCCGATTCACCTTCCAGCGGCACAAACGGCTTGGGAGCGGAAACACCCTTCAATCCGCCAATCGGAATAAATGGCGGGCTTACACCATCAATCTTCGCCGACAAAAACTTCACCTCCTTTCAAAGGTTTACACGGTTATTGATTTAAAATTTCGTAAACATCCGACATTTGAACTTCCAGATTGCCAACCAACAGAATCCCGCCGGTACTGCCGTAGCGCACCCCGCTGATGATTCCCTTGATGTAGGTTTCCGCCGAAACCGGCTCTCCATGACTATCGGTAGCCGTCACCCGGAAGCTATATTCTCCTTTGCTTAGCGTAATTCCGGCATTAATAGACACTGTTTCCGTACGCTTTCACCTGGTGCCCGATGATGGTGGCTGCCAGTGTGTTGTTTATCGACGAAGTGAGCAGGTAATTGGCATCCATGCTCTGCCTGAGTGACTCGTTAATATTACTCAATTGCTCCACGCTGCTGAATTGTGCCAGTTGTGCCGAGAACTCGGTTCCTTTCATCGGGTTCAGCGGATCCTGGTAATTCGTGCCAGTTGTGCCGAGAACTCGGTTCCTTTCATCGGGTTCAGCGGATCCTGGTAATTCAACTGCGCCACCAACAGTTTCAGAAAATCATCTTTCCCTAAAATACTTTTGGACGTTTCATTTGTAGTGGTATTACTTAAACCATTTATCGACGTCCCTGTAAAAATCGAACTCATCCCTGTTTCCTCCTTCACGCAATATATTCGAATGTGCTGTTGTCAAACATTAGTCTATGGTAAATATTTTGCTCATTTTCCTGCGGAACTGCTGCGCATTTTTTACCAACAATTGGTGCACTTCCGGCGAGTTTACCGCAATCTTCCCGCTTAACCGGTCTTTTTCCATTTTCAAACGAATGCGCACCAGCCCCAGGTTTTCCGGCTGCAATTGAATGAGAATTTCCCGCCGGTTATTTTGCACGGCTGCCCACAGTTCGGCACTCAGTGATTGAACAAATTCAGCCGGCTGATACGCCGCTGCCGTTCCGGAAGCCGAATGGCTTTTGCCCGAAACCGCCGGGCTGATTTTTTTCCCGGAAGCAGTTAACGCTGGAGAAACTTCCACTGCCTCCCGGTTAAAAGTACTGCCGGTTTGCGATAACGCCGGCTTCTCTTCTGCCGATGTCTCTGCTTTTCCTCCATTACCTGTTGTCCTGCTCTCTTTTTTACTCACCGGTTCAGGCTGCACGGTTGTTCTGCTTTTGTCCTCCGGGGGAATTTCGGGTAGTTGGCTGTTTTCGCCGAAACCGGTTAAATCTGTTTTTCCCGCAACCGACATTTGAAAGGTGTGTTTCCCGGACACCGGAAACTGCGCCGGAGAGTTTTTCGATAGAGAAGCTTTTCCGGTCTCGTTCGGTGCGGTGTGGTGCGGTTTGCTTTCTTTCCGAATAGTATCGGTGGTTTCTTCTTCGCTGAATCCGCCGGGAGTGATTGTGACCGTTTTTACGGGTGTGCCGGAATCCATCTGCCGAATCATTTGGCGCAGCACCGGCGGCAACTGAGGTGAAAAATGCTGCCCGGTTTCCCCAGCAACCGAACTGTCTCGGTGCTTCTCTTTTGCGCCGGGACAGTCACCGACGTTTCAGTGAGCGGCGGGGATATTATTTCCGGGGGAACTGCCATTTGTCCCTGCCCGGAAGCGCCGGGTTTTTCGGTATAAATCAGCTCGGGC
>MVCZ01000080.1 GCA_002049825.1 Candidatus Zhuqueibacterota bacterium 4484_188 | reverse complement strand
CGCATGATCGGGTCGTCTTCTGCCAGAATAATTTTCATATTTCGGTTCCTTTTTCGCTTGTTTCGTTCGTTGCGGTAAAGTGCCGTAGAGGAGTGCACACACCACCGGCAGTTTACCCCGTACCCTCGGTCGGAATTTCGATAGTAAAACCTACCCGACCGTTCTCCAGGTTTTCGAAGCTCACTTTTCCCCGGTGGGCTTGAATAATAGTCTTCACCATCGCCAGCCCCAAACCGCTGCCATCCGATTTGGTGGTAAAAAACGGTTGAAAAATCTTCTCTGCATTTTCCGGGGGGATGTGCGGTCCCTGGTTAATAAACGAAACCGCCAGCATCCCGTCCCGGCACTCGGATGCCACCTCTAACTTGCCGCCTTCCGGCGAAAAGTAGAGGGCATTCAACAGCAGGTTCAGCAACGCTTCCTCTAACTTTTCCCGGTCGGCAAACAGTTCATCTGCACAATCCGGTGGTAGCCGCTTGTTGATTTTGATGTGGCGGGAATCAATCTCACCGGAAAAGCGCTGCAAAAGGTTTTCAACCATTTCGTAAACGCGTACCCTGCTTTTTTCCAGCGCCGGTTCCCGGTAAAATCGTTTGAAGTTCACCAGCATTTCCATAAACGATTGCAGCGCTAATTTCATTTCCTGAATGTAGGCTTTAAGGGTTTGGTCGCTGCCAGCCTGCATTTCCAGGTTCTGCACCCAAATACTGACCCCGCCGATTTTGTTTTGAATCTCGTGTGAGATTTTGGAAACCGTTTCGCCGATGAGTGCCAGCCGCTGCTTCTGCGACAGTTCCGCCCGAGTGCGGGTCAGCTCAGCCACTTTTTGTTCCAATTCGACATTCAATTGATTCAGTGCCCGGTAACTGATATTTAGCCGCTCAATCATGTTGTTAAAAGCGTTTATCAAATGTCCCAGTTCATCCTGCCTCTGAATGGCGATTTTCCTGGAGAAATCGCCGGTTGCTACCAGGTCTGCCACCGAACCGATTTGCTGTAACACGCGGGTCATTCGCCCGGCAAGTATCCGCACCAGTAACAGCACAACAATTAGAAGAATACCAGCAAATAAAGAAACCTTGCGAATAAGACCGGTAAGCTGTTTCAGCTCTTTCACCGTTCGTTTGTGCAGAAAAAGAAATAATCCGGCTTTCCTGATCGGTGTCCAGTACCAAATATCGGTGCCGGAAGCCAGGAACGAGGTTTCAGCCATGCTCCCGGATTTCAGAAAAGCTTTGGATAAAAGCGGTTCTTTGTCGTCCAGTAACTGTTGCAGAAGCAGTTGATCCGACGAGTAAACAATGAACTTTTCTTTAGTAGTCACAACCGGTACAATTTCCTCGGGAAGATTCAGCCGGTGGATTATTTTGTCAAAAAGATAATCGAGCGGGATGGATGCGACGAGTGCCGGTTGATTGGTTTCTTTTGCCGGGAGAGACAGATAGATAAAC
The DNA here is from genome assembly GCA_002049825.1 of Candidatus Zhuqueibacterota bacterium 4484_188. Taxonomy (GTDB): domain Bacteria; phylum Calditrichota; class Calditrichia; order RBG-13-44-9; family RBG-13-44-9; genus 4484-188. The sequence goes on along the minus strand of MVCZ01000080.1, from coordinate 8,763 downwards.
CGGTTTCCACTGTTTGCCTCCGGCGGGCTGATTTGGAAATCTTTGCCGGAAATGCGTAATAACTTTCGGCAGCAATTTGATAAAGCGTTTTCCCGTTTCCACAGTATTGCCGCCCTGATTTTTCCCCCGAAAACGGTTACCGGTTTTACCTCTATTGCCTGTTTCCATTTCGGATGAAAGAAAACCAATTCGGCGTATTTGCGGGAATATTCCAGGAAAAACCCGTCCATCGTTGAGCGCAACATTTCCTGCTGGTTTTGGTCTTTCAGACTGGCAACGGTAAATTCCGCTATTTTTAGTATGAGACTGTTGAGCTCGTACACACTGTTTTGTAGCTCCTTTTCAAAATTTTCATTCAGCAGCAAAGTATAAAAGTTGACTTCCTTTTTGGCATTTTTTTCAATATTCTGCCGACTGAAATAATAGAGATAGCCTAAAAGGCTGATCAGGAGGACTGTTGTAAATCCGATTAAAAAAAGGCTGAATTTGCTACTCAGGCTAATTTTACGGGACATTGTTCTGCTCCATCCACACGGCACTGAGGTCGGGAATGCCAAATCGGATTGCTAACCCGTGTACATTTTTAGGAATTAAGTAGTAAGCAGGTTCCGGACAGGTGAGGTACAACGCAGGCACATCCGCTTTCAGAATTTGTTCCAGTTGAAGAAATATTTTCTGCCGGTGCGCTTCATCCTGTTCCACCATTGCCCGCTCTAACAGCCGGTCGAATTTGGGATTCCGGTACCTGGTCAGATTTATTTGCGGAGAACTTTTGGAGTAAAACAGGGCGTAATACTCTTCCGGGTCGGGATAGCTGGGCTGAAAACTGACCCGGAAAATATCCGGACGTTCCTGCACAATGTAACGGTAATAACGAACATCCCGAATATTCAGGGTACAGGCAAAGTGTATTTTTTCCAGGCTGTTTTTTAATACCTGTACATCTTTAGCCAATATGTTCGATGAAATATTTATTTCCGGCAGTTTTTTTCCTTTGATCAGGTGTAATGCCCGCGACGGTTGGAAAGAGTACCATTTCGGATTGCGGCTATGCAGAAAGAGGGGGTTAGCTAAAGATTCAGCCAATTTTCTGCTGTTGCTTTTTAGCGGCAGCAGTTCGGAGCGGTGGAACGCCCGGGCAATAGCGCGCCGCACTTCCACCTTCCGGGCAAATGGCGTTGCCCGGTCAAGGGAAAAACCCAGAAAACGAATACCGAAATCTTCGGTTTTGCAGGCAATTTTATATTGTTGGAAAAAACCAGGCTTTTTTTCCAATTTTAAATAAGAGCTCTCGGTCGCTTTGTACAAATGCAGATTACCTTTCAGAAATTCGGACCAGCTTATCATGGGATTAGAGATTAGCAAAATATTCAGCCCGTCAAGGTAGGGTAGCGATTGCCCCAGGTTGTCTGTTTTCCAGTAGTGTGTGTTTCTGAACAGTTGCAGCGCTTCCAACTGCTTCCATTGAATCAGGCGAAAAGGTCCTGTGCCCACCGGATGTTGTGGGAAATTTTCCGCGTAAAGTGTAACCGCTTCCTTCGGCACAATATAAGCTGCCTGGGTAGCCAGTATTTTCAGAAAATTCACGTACGGTTTGGTTAAGCGAAATTCGATCTTCCGGTCGTTCAGTGGGCGGATACCGGAAATACGACTGTTTTTTCCCTGGTGAAAATCGTCGATGCCTTCAATTTTGCCGGCGAACAGATAGTAATTCGGACATTTGCCCTGCGCTGAAGCGATTCGCTGAAAGCTGTAAAGCACATCGCCGGCATTCAGTTTCCGCCCCTTCCCGCCGGGAAAGCAGGGATCGTCATGAAAATACACATTGTCCCGCAGGGTAAAAACCAACCGGTTCCCCCGGTCCAAGATTTGCCAATTTTCCGCCAGGCAGGGTTCAATGTTTCCCGCTTTTTCTCCGAATTGTACCAGCCCTTCGTAAAGCAGGGAAGCAACCTGGAGATCGGTGCTAAAGACAATTTTCTGCGGGTCCAGAATTTCCAGCGAACCCAGGCAGGAAATTTTCAGCATGCCGCCATATTTGGGATTACTCTTGTTTTGCTCTTTCTGAGCAGGGTTGCAGAAAATTCCGGAAAGGATTAGAATAAAGACAAAAAAAAGTAAGTGTCCGAAGTTTTTCATCCTGAATTAAGCCGACTCATAATTTTCTTCACATAATCTATTTAATAAATCTTTCACGCTTTTTTATGATAACAATTAATTTAAAAAAGATGTTGATTTGTTTAACAAATTGAAAATCGGGCAATTGAATTTCTTGCTCCGACGCAGCGTGTTGCGATTGCAATTACCGGACTGTGAGATATGAAATAGACCAGAATTGCCCGCTCTTGATTATCGCCATACTGTGGGAGATAATTAGCCGGGAAAGAAAATGAAAATTTTCCAAACAGGACACAAGGAGTGGTTGTTTTGGTGAAACGGAAGCATCGAGTTGAAACCTCGTTCCGAATTTGTGCTTTATCCCGCAAGAATCCCTCTTTACTATCAAATTGAGTTGTTGCATAGCGCCTTAAAAAGCGGTTGTTACCGGAACACTTGCCGGTAAACCTCACGGTACTCTTTAACCGGAATAATAGTTATTCCCTGGCGCAGTTCGGGCGGCAAATCGGCAATTTCTTTTTCGTTTTCGGCAGGCACAATTACCGTTGGCACGTTGTTCCGCTGGGCGGCAAGCATTTTTTCGTTTAGTCCGCCCACCGCCAGCACCTTCCCGCGCAGGGTAATTTCGCCGGTCATGGCAATACTGCCCAGAACCTTTCGACCACTCAGCGCCGAAATCATTGCCGTTGCCAGGGTAATTCCGGCAGAGGGTCCGTCTTTGGGAATGGCGCCTTCCGGCACATGAATATGAATATCCCGCTTTTTGAACAATTCCGGTTTCATCTGTATCTCTTTGGCAATTGAGCGGATGTAGCTGATTTGCGGCAGATTTTGGCAATTTCACGTTCCAGGTTGCGCACCCCGGCTTCCCGGGTGTATTCCCGGATAATGCGCAGCAGGGCATCATCGGTCATACGCAAATGCCGTTCGGTCAAGCCGTGTTCTTTTAACTGCTTGGGAATCAGAAATTGCCGGGCAATCTGCATTTTTTCATGCTCCAGGTAACCGGGTAGTTCGATAATTTCCATGCGGTCCTGCAGTGGCAGTGGAACGTTTGCCTGCACATTGGCGGTGGTAATGAAAAATATTTCCGACAGATCGTAATCCAGATCCAGGTAATGGTCGTTAAATGTGTAATTCTGTTCCGGATCGAGAACTTCTAACAGTGCCGAAGAAGGGTCGCCACGAAAATCCATGCTCATCTTGTCCACTTCATCCAGCAGAAAAACCGGATTCTTTGTGCCAGCTTTTTTCATCGATTGAATAATTTTACCGGGCATTGCGCCGATGTAGGTACGCCGGTGTCCGCGGATTTCTGCCTCGTCGCGTACCCCGCCCAGCGAAACGCGGATAAATTTGCGGTTCAGCGCCCGCGCCACCGAACGTCCCAGGGAGGTTTTGCCCACTCCCGGCGGGCCGACCAGGCACAAGATCGGTCCTTTTATTTTTTTCACCCGCTGCAAAACCGCCAGGTGCTCGATGATTCGTTCTTTCGGTTTCTCCAGACCGTAGTGGTCCTTGTCCAGGATTCTTTGCGCTTCCATCACATCTATCCGGTCCCGGGAGCGTTTCGACCAGGGAACATGGATCATCCAGTCAAGATAATTCCGGGTCACGGTGTATTCGGGCGAAAACGGCGGGGTCTTTTTCAGTTTCTCTATTTCCTCGGTTGCACGGTCGAGGGCGTGTTTGGGCATTTTTGCCGCAACAACAGCTTTCTCAATTTTCTGAATATCAGAATAAATCTGGTCTTCGTCGCCTAATTCTTTCTTGATAACCCGAAGCTGTTCCTGCAGGTAATGCTCCCGCTGGATTCCCATAATATTGTCCCGCACCTCGTTGTCCAGTTGCTGTTGAAACTGCTGGTAGCCGACCAGGTGTTTTAAAATATGAAGAATCAAGTGGTTTAACTCTTGGTTGTCCCGCCCGATATCATCATCGTCTTCCTGAATCAGTTCAACCTGTGCCTGCATTAATTTCCGGGTAGTAAGGAATTTCAGAATTCGGGCCCGGGCAATGCTTTCTACCACCGCTTTCTGGTAATTGTTGGGCAGACGAATAATCTGCAGGATTCGGGCAACCGTTCCGGTACGGTACACATCTTTTTTAGTAATATTTTCCTGCCGGGAATTTTTTTGTGCTACTAAAAACACAAACCCCTCGTTCTTTTCGGCAAAATTCAGCGCTTCAACCGACCCGGGACGACCAACAACCAGGGGAATAACGATGGAAGGGAAGACCACCAGAGAAGACCACCAGATCGCGGATGGGAATAACCGGAATTTTGTTTATGGTTTCCATTGGGGGCACCTTTTTTAAGAATTTTCATTTTATAGTTTGTGGCAGAAAAAACGGAACAATACAAAAAACGGAACAATACAGAGAACTGCATACCAAGGGAAATGAGATCATAAATTGCCCGGACAAATATCGATAATCATTTTAGCCCTGATTATTCAATAGCCATTAAAGAAACGGAATAAAAGCCAAAGCCTGCCGTGATTAAGCGGATTTTTTTGACTTCTCAAACTTCAGGAGGGGTTCTGCATTTCCCAGGATTACCTCTTCGGTAATCAGGCATTCCGAAACATTATTCAGAGAGGGAACCTTGAACATAACGTCCATCATCACATTTTCCAGAATTGAACGTAACGCCCGGGCGCCGGTTTTCCGCTTCTGTGCTAAACGTACGATTTCCAGCAAAGATTTTTCGGTAAATTTTAATTCGATTCCTTCTAATTCGAAAAGCTTTTTGTACTGCTTAATTAAAGAGTTCTTCGGCTCTACCAGGATAGAAAGTAACTCGTTTTCGCTCAAGTCGTCCAGGCCGATGTTAACCGGCAGGCGCCCGATGAGCTCGGGGATCAAGCCGTATTCCAGCAAGTCTTCCGGCTCGATCATATGGAAAAGTTCCACGTCAGTAAGTTTGTTCTTGTTCATACTCTCTCCGCCGAATCCGATCACATTTTTCCCGATTCGACGCCGGATGATATCGGCGATCCCGTCGAAGGCACCGCCAACGATAAACAGGATGTTGCGGGTGTTGATGTTCACCATAGGCGCCTCGGGATGCTTCCGTCCGCCCTTGGGCGGGATGGCGGCGACGGTTCCTTCCAAAATTTTCAACAGCGCTTGCTGCACACCTTCGCCGGAAACATCGCGGGTAATGGACGGGCTGCCGCTTTTCCGGGCAATTTTATCAATCTCGTCAATATAAATAATGCCCCGCTCAGTGGCTTCAATGTCAAAATTTGCCGCGTGATACAGCCGAACCAGAATATTTTCCACATCTTCGCCCACGTAACCAGCTTCGGTAAGTGTGGTGGCGTCGGAAATGGAGAAGGGTACATGGAGTTCACGAGCGAGTGTTTTTGCCAGAAGGGTTTTCCCCACACCGGTAGGACCAATCAGCAGAATATTACTTTTCTCAATTTCCACTTCGTCATCCCAGCCGCCCATCAGAATCCGTTTGTAATGATTATACACCGCCACGGAAATAGTGCGCTTTGCCAGGTTCTGACCAACAACGTACTGGTCTAAAAATCCCTTGATGTCTTCGGGTTTGGGAAGAATGAAATTGGTTGTCTGAAACTGTTGATATTGAGATTGTTTCATAATCTGGTTGGCGCTGCGCAGACATTCCGAGCAAATGCTGGCATGCGCGCCGGTGATGAGTTGACCGACTAGGTCGGCATGTTTTCCACAAAAGGAACAACGAACTTCGTGATCAAATCGGGTGTTTTCGTGTGTCATCTGTTTTGCCTAATTTCAAATTTGCTATTGATTCTTCGGCGGACATGAAGTAATTCCGGTCGGTATCTTTGGCAATCTTTTCCAGCGGCTGTCCGGTGGCATCGGCAAGAATTTTGTTCAACCGTTCGCGAATTTTAAGAATTTCCCGGGCGTGAATATCAATATCGGTTGCCTGTCCCTGAACGCCACCCATCGGCTGGTGGATCATAATCCGCGCATTGGGCAGGGCAAAGCGTTTTCCCTTCGTTCCCGCCGCCAGCAGCACCAGGCTGGCAATGTTGTCATCGATTGCGGTTCCTAAAAAAATAATTCGTTCTTTTAACAGCCGGGAATAAATATCGTAAGCTCGCTCGCCCCGCCCGGTTTGTTCTACAACCATCGGAATCAGTGCCATATTTTATCCTCTAAAAAATATTTTATTCGAATTTCTTAGTTTTTGTTTTTCCCCAACTAAAATACCAGTCAGGGAGTGGACGGTTCTTCAATCACGCTTTTTTCCATCGGGAAAACCTCGATGCTTTCCGCATAAGATTTAAGCATGTCCAAAATTTTCTTTTCCAGTAAATCATCCTTCAGGCGATTCAGATAATTCCGGTCTTTTTTGGCTTGCTCTCTCGTCTTTTCATCCATCTGAAAGGTGTCGATTGACCGGAAGGCTTCTTCGTCGCTGACCGAAATGTTTTCTGCTTCGATTAGTTTTTTTCGCAAAAAATACCATCTCAGATGGTGAATTGCCGCCGGTCGGTATTCTTCACGAAATCGTCATTCAGTTCGGGGATTTCCCGCTCTTCAATTTTTTTGGCGGTAATTTCCAGACGGCTGATTTTCGGCTCCTGCTTCGGGTCGTTCGGGTCGGGTGGCGTTTCCTGGGTTACAATTCTCTTTTCGTTTACTTTTATGCCGACAAGCTGCTCCTCGATTTCCGGGTCGAATTTGCCTGAGCCTAGTTTCATTTCCAGGTTTTCATATTTGTGTCCCACAACGGGCACATTCCCGGCATCCAGTTCCTGGGCATCGAAAAAGAGATAATCGCCCACCTTTGCTTCATCCACTTCTTTAACGGTAGCATATTGTTCCTGTAAATGTGCCAGGTTTTCCTCGATCAGTTCATCAGTTACGTTGACCACATCTTTTTCAACCTTCAATCCCTTGTATTTTTTCAACTCGAATTCGGGTTCCACCTGCAACTCCATTTCGAAGTGCAACCCGTCTTCGATTTTCTCGAAATCTACCTTGGTAATATTTCCCGGCGCGACCGGCTGGATGCCGGCCTGGTCAATGGCTTTCCCGTAATATTCCCGGAAGGTTTCTTCGATTAAGTCCTGCTGAATCATCGACCGGTACCGTTGCCGGATAATGTTTAACGGGGCATGACCCCGGCGAAACCCGCGAATGTTTGAACTGCGCTGGTACCGGCGGACAATTTTTTCCTCCAGGGCTTTCAGCTCTTCCGCAGAAATTTCCACCTTCAACCGTTTGGAATAAGCGTTAATTGTTTCGGTTTCGATATGCATGAAATTTCCTTCAAATAATCTTTTTGACACTCATTTTTGAACTTGCAAATATAACATTTGACAAAGGGTTTTGCAAGTCAGTTAAAATTCGATTGGAACATTTTTCTCGGCGGTTGGAATGGCAGTGCCCCACCGCCGATTAAAGTTGTTTGATTGTTCAGGAGAAAACGAGGGGAGCCCCTGAACAACAATTTTTGGCAACCGAAACCGCTTCGCCAATTTTTGCTGCAATTTCGTCACTCACGGGTAGAAATGCCCCGTGAAATTTGGGTTCTGTTTCAATTATACGAAACCAATTTTTTTTACAAATCTTCAGATTTTTTGTTTGGTTTGCCGCCGGAAGGTGTTACATTTTCAATAACAAATAAAATAAGGAGCGGCATGATGAAAAGAATCGCACTATTCGTTTTCGCCCTGATGCTGGTATTGTCTTCCTGTGAAAAGAAAAAGGAGAAGAAATTTAAAGCGGTGAAAATTCCCGCCGGGGTTTCCGCCACTTTTGCCCGGAAACTACCCCACCCGTTTTTTGCCGAAAAACAGTACCTGGCTGAGTTGTACTGGAAAACCTGGTCGCTTTTGGAGAAGCACGTCAAACAGGGTACACCGCAGAACGGTTTTGTCGCCCGTTACCTGGATGAGGGGTTTAACGAAAATATTTACCAGTGGGACACCTGTTTTATGACTACCTTTGCCATGTACGGCGAAGGATTGTTCCCTGCCATGGAATCGCTGGATAATTTTTACGGCAAGCAGCACGAGGACGGCTGGATGTGCCGGGTGTACCGGGAAAGCGACGGTGAGCCGGCGGCGCTGCCCACTGCTGAAGAACCGATGATAAATCCTACTATAAATGGATCGAACAGAATTGCCGCAGCGAAGGCGCCGCTGGCGGTCTTTTTTATAATACCCCGCTGGGAAGCGGCATGGATAATTCGCCGCGCCAGAGAATTGAAAAAGGCGGCTGGGTTGATCTCACTTCCCAGATGACGCTGTTTGCCAAATATATGACCTTTATCGCGCGGGAAATGAAAGCGGATTCGCTGACCAAAATATACAACCTGCGCTACCGCAGCCTGATGCGCATGATCAACACCAAAATGTGGGACGAGCAAACCAATTTTTATTACGATGTGCAAGCGGACGGTCAAAAATTAACCACCAAAACCGCCGCCGCTTTCTGGACGCTCCTGCCGGAAGTGACCACCCTGCCCCGGGCGCGAAAATTAGCCGAGCACCTGCAGAACCCGCAGGAGTTTTACCGTGAGCACCTGTTTCCCACCCTTTCGGCAGACGATCCGGATTACGATCCCAACGGGCACTATTGGCTGGGCGGGGTTTGGGCGCCGGTAAATTACATGATCATCAAAGGACTGGATAT
>MVCZ01000079.1 GCA_002049825.1 Candidatus Zhuqueibacterota bacterium 4484_188 | reverse complement strand
GATCAATACCTGGAGAAGGTGTCGGATGCTCCCCCCGATATTTTACCCGGCTATCAACTGATTACTGCCATTGCCAAAAAACAGGCAAAACGCCTGATGGATAAAAAAGAAGATTTATTTTAAAACACGAAACAGTTTCGTTCGAATCCCGGTAAAAGGGAGCATGTGAGAAAAAAAGGAGAATATTTGTGAAACATCTATGGTTGATTACGTTCGTTCTGTCTTTCACGGTTTCCGCATTTGCCGGCGGCAAGCAGGTCATCAAGTTTGCTACCCAGGCGCCCGAGGGTTCCGCCTGGATTAAAGTGATGAATGCTTACAACGAAGAAATCCAGAAACTGACCGGCGGGAAGGTAAAATTTAAAATTTACCCCGGCGGCATCCAGGGCGACGAAATCGGGGTGCTGCGGAAAATGCGCTTTAATTCGCTGCAGGCTGCCGGTTTTACTGGGGTGGGCGCCGGCGAAATCCTGCCCGAATTTCGCATCATCGAAACCCCCATGCTGCTGCGAAATTATGACGAGGTCGATTTTATCACCGCCATGCTCTATGACCAGTTTGCCCGCAAATTCGAAGATAAAGGCTACATTTTGTTAGGTCTCACTGAAGTGGGTTTTGTTTACGTTTACGGTAACAAACCGATTCGTTCGATGGAAGATATGAAAGGCGTGAAAATGTGGATGTGGGAGGGCGATCCGTTAGTGGAAGCGTCGTTCAAGGCACTAGGTATTAACGCCATTCCGTTATCGATTACCGATGTGCTCACCTCCCTGCAAACCAACCTGATTGACGCGGTTTACACCTCACCGCTGGCGTGTGTGTCTTTGCAGTGGTACACCCGGGTGAAATACATGATGGACGTACCATTAACCAATTCCTTCGGGGCGATTTTGATGACCAAGAAAAAATTTGACAAAATTGAGCCCGAATACCAGAAACTATTAGTGCAAAAAGGTCGGGAGTACATGGGGGAATTGGTAAAGTTGAGCCGGAAAGCCAACGAAGAGTCCATCGAATTGATGAAGAAAAACGGTATTCAAATGGTTAAAATTCCACCGGAAAATTTAAAGCCGTTTTTAGAAGCCACCGAACGGGCACGGAAAAAATTGGTGGGAAAACTCTACAGCCAGGAATTGCTTAACCGGGTGGAAACCGCGCTGGCAGAGTTCCGCAGTAAAAAAGTAAGCAAACAGTAAGAAAAAATTCATGAAGAAAAGTGCCGGGTAATCGGGTCACTGTGTCGAAGACTTTCACTGAATTGTTAGATTCGATTTTCGGATGTTCAAAATAATCTGTAAAGAGTGTGAATGCTGAAAATTACCAGTCTGCCGGCAGTTCGTTTCATTATCGACCTGGTTTCAGCAGCGGTTTGTTTTGTGCTGGCAAGAGCCGGTTATAAATTCTTGGCTTATGAGATTGAAGAAGGCACCAAATTGTTTAAAGATGTTCCTGCCTGGATATTCCAGATTATTATTCCGGCGGGTTTTGCACTTATCGGCTTCCGATTTATCCTGATGGCTTTGCGGCAAGTTCTGGAAAAACCAACAGCGGAAACCTAATCCGCCATCCGCCGCCGGCGAATTGTTTTTTATGCTCATTCAAAAATAAATTGCCTATGATTACTATTCTGATCGGTCTCATTTTGCTCTTACTGGCGCTTTTCGGCACCCCCCTGTTTGCCATTATTAGCCTGATTGCCCTGGTAGCTTTTGCCTTTGCCGGAATTGACATGACAGTGGTCGTTATTGAACTGTACCGCCTGGCAAGCATTCCTATTCTCTTAGCCATTCCGTTGTTTACTTTTGCCGGCTATCTGCTGGCGGAGAGCAACACCCCCCGGCGGCTGGTCAATCTTTCCCGCGCTTTTTTCGGCTGGATTCCCGGGGGGTTGTCCATCGTTACGCTGGTTTCCTGCGCTATCTTTACCGCTTTTACCGGCGCTTCCGGGGTAACGATTATTGCCCTGGGTGGTTTGCTGTATCCGGTGTTGCTGAAGGAAAACTACCCGGAAAAGTTCAGCCTGGGCATGCTGACCGCTTCGGGTAATCTGGGACTCCTATTCCCGCCCAGCTTACCGATCATTGTTTACGGGTTAATCAGCGGTGTTTCCATTAACAAACTGTTCATCGCCGGTGTCATTCCCGGTGTTATCATGGTAGTACTGCTGTCGGTTTACAGTATTTATTACATGAAAGATTTGCGGGTGCCCACCACGCCGTTTCACTGGTCTGCTGCCTGGCAATCGATTAAAGAAGCCGCCTGGGAAATCCCGCTGCCGTTTATCATTCTATTTGGAATCTACGGCGGTTTTTTCACTGTGACCGAAGCGGCGGCAATTACCGCATTCTATGTGTTTGTAATTGAGGTGTTCATTTACCGGGATATCAAACTGATTGCCGATCTTCCCCGGGTCATGCGCGAGAGCATGATTCTGGTTGGCGGCATTTTGGTAATTTTGGGCGCGGCGCTTGGACTGGCAAATTATATGATCGACGCCGAAATTCCCATGAAGATTTTGCAATTCATGAAAGTGTTCATCACCAGCAAGTATGTGTTTCTCATCGTTTTGAACATTTTTCTGCTTATCGTGGGTGCGCTAATGGATATTTTTTCCGCCATTCTGGTGGTGGTACCGTTAATTATTCCCATAGCCAAAAATTTCGGTGTCGACCCGGTGCACCTGGGAATTATTTTCCTGGCAAACCTGGGAATCGGATATTCCACCCCGCCGGTAGGTATGAACCTGTTCATCGCCAGTTTCCGGTTTAATAAACCGGTTCTGAAACTCTATACCGCAACCATTCCCTTTCTGATTATTCTGTTAATTTCCCTGTTGTTAATTACCTACATCCCCGACCTGAGCCTGTGGCTGGTGCGGGTTTTCTCGCCGGGCGGGTAGAGTTTTCCCGCGATGATTCACACCATTTCAAAATAAAAAACGAAAGTGATGCAAAAAATGGAATACCACATCCGTCCGGCGCAACGGGAAGACGTTCCGGCAATTTTACACCTGGTCAAAAAACTGGCTGAATACGAGAAACTTGCCGACCAGATGGCGGCCACCGAGACCCTTTTTGAACAAAACGGTTTCGGAGGAAACCAATATTTCCGGGCATTGCTGGCGGAAAGCCGGGAAACTGAAATGGTGCGCCCCCTGGGTTTTGCGCTTTATTTTTTTACTTTTTCCACTTTCCTGGGAAAGCCAACCCTGTACCTGGAGGACCTGTTTGTGCTGCCGGAGTTCCGGGGAAAGGGAATCGGAAAATCGCTGTTAGTTGAGCTGGGCAAAATTGCCCGGGCGAAAAAATGCGGGCGCATGGAGTGGTCGGTACTTGACTGGAACAAACCGGCAATTGAGTTTTATCTGCGTCTGGGAGCGATTCCTATGGATGAGTGGACCGTCTATCGGCTGGATGAGCAGGGAATAGAAAACCTGGTGAAAGGGTAGTCGGAAGCGGTCCGAAGGTTCAGAGATTCAGGATTCAGGAGAGCTCGGGGTTAAAAGATTCAGGGTTCACTGGGAACGGCAGAGCAGCGGAGTTGTGTCTTTAACCCGAATTCCGCCTTTTACTTCGGCAATTAAAGTTTTTTATTCACTGTTCATCAATCAAACCGTTGCCCGATTAGCCAACAGCCAATAGCCTATAGTAATTTCAATATTTTCTACAGTAGTCCGAATTTGCGAGAAATACGGTCAATATTCCACCGGCACCGGCAGGTTAAGTTCCACCGCCGGAACGCTTTCGACAAAACCCATACGTATTTGGTCGAACCGGTCGGCGATTTTTAGGAAGACATCAAAGATTTTGGGCGAGAAATGTTTCCCCCGTTCTTTCTTCATAATTTCAATGGCTTCCCGGTGACCGAAGGCAGATTTATAACTGCGATAGGTGGTCAGGGCATCATACACGTCAGCAATCGCCAGAATCTGAGCCGACAGGGGAATTTGTTTCCCTTTCAATCCCCGCGGGTAACCGTTTCCGTCCCAGCGTTCGTGGTGGCAGTAGGTAATCTCAATACCCATTTTGAGAAATTGCATATCGCCGTATTGTTTACGAATCGAGTTCAGCGTGTTGTAACCGATAGTGGTGTGCGACTTGATAATTTCAAATTCGGCCGGGGAGAGACGACCTTTCTTCAGCAGAATATAATCGGGAATTCCCACTTTACCGATATCGTGCAGCGGCGCTGTGCGGTACAGCATATTGATAAATTCGGCGTTTACCATGTGGGGATAAATGTGTCTTTCGTACAAGGCTTCGGCAAGCGCTTTACAATAGGCGCGGATACGTTCCAGGTGGAATCCGGTGATGTTGTCCCGCTGTTCAGCGAGATTTGCCAGCCCGAAAATGATCGCTTCCTGCGCCAGGTTCATTTTCTGCAGGCTGGAGATGAGTGCCTGTTCCACTTCCCGCTGTTCGGTCACGTCTTTAAAAATTCCGGCGTAGGCAAAAATCTGCGACTCTTCATTCTGCACCGGCGAAAATGTGATGCTGACATACCAGGTATCCTGGTGGTTTCTGCCTCCAACCAGCTCGCCATTCCAGGTCTTGTTCGCTTCCAATTCCTGTAAAATTGTTTTGAAATCCAGCCCCGGCAAAACTGTCTGACGCAGCACATCCAGGTGCTGCTGCAGCAGTTGCACACTGCTCAACCCGGTAATTTTCTCGAATCCGGCGTTCACTTTGACGATAGTGCCTTCCACATCGGTTACCAGCACACCATCGTCGGTGCTTTCAATCACGTCCTGGAAAATGCGCAGCTCGGAAAGACGGCTGGCCAGGAGTTGCCGTAAGTCTTTTACTAACTTTTTTTCTTTTTTACGGAGGGAATGGGTTTTGATCACCGATTTGACTTTATGGATAAATTCCGGAATCATGAAAGGCTTGAGAATGTAATCGTAGCCGCCGCGGGTAAGAAAGTCAATTGCCATTTCCAGGTTCGGGTTTCCGGTCATAAATATAAACGGCACTTCGATGTTGTGCGCCGTTACATAATTAAACAAATCCATGCCGGTTTTTCCGGGCAGGTAAACGTCCGATACAATCAGATCGAATTTTTTTCGCTCCAGCCAGGAAATTGCCGAATCGATATCGGTAACCGCCATTGCCTCGATTTTTTCCTGTAACAGCGCCTGGGCAAGCATCTGTCCCAGGTAATATTCATCATCAACAATTAAAACACGTTTATGACTTTCCGGCATGAATGCCGACCTCCATGTCTTATCATTCTTTACTTTCGGCATTATTTATGGGAATTTGACTTGCGAAAGAAAATTCTGTGTGAACCGGTTGATGAAGTGCGAAAATGTAATCGGGTTGGTCGACACATTGGTAGACATAGTGAGTAATCATAGCCCGGACAATTTAACCGCGGCGGCAGTAACATATTTTTTTACTGGTCTGAATTATCGGTGCGGCGCTGCAGGGATTCTCTCAATTGCGGATAGGCGGTAACGTAGCGACCGTCGGGGTAATTTTTTTCCAATTCATCGAGAACCGCTTCGAGTTCCTCCCATTTTTTCAGCTTCTGATAAGCAGTGGCTAAAAAGTAGCCCAGGGTTTCCTTGTCGAAAAACTGGGGGTCCATACGAAGGATTTTTTCACACAGGTCAACCAAAACCGGGAAATCGCCGGAGAGAAAATGCAGATGTGCCAATCCGAAATAGCCGCTGGCTGAGGTTTTATGGTCACTGCTGTTTTGAATGATGAAATCGAAATATTCTTGCGCCTTTTTTGTTTTAATTGACCCAAGATTTCGTAGGAAAAACCAATGATGCGGTAGCAATCGAATTCCTGCTGTGGGGTTAATTTGGCGCTTTTCAGTGCCTGCTGTAAATTATCAATCGCTTTCTGGTAAGACTGGTTGTAATAATAGCTCCAGGCTAATTCAATTTGAATAATGGGCAGATTTTCTTCATCATCCCGAAGGAATCCGGCAAGTTGTTCGAACAGTTCAATCGCCCGGGGAAATTTTTGTTCCTGGTAGAGCTGCCGTGCGGTCTGAAGTTTCTCTAAAATTTCCTTTTCTTCCGGTTTCATATTTTGTCCTTGAAAATTTGAGAATTTTTTATTATTGTAAAATTAATTTAGAGATGAATTGAACAGAGCACAATAAAATTATTTATTCCCGGAGTTAAAAAAAGAAAGGGGTAACACATGTCGGAGAAAATTTTACCTGTAACTACTTTGACCGAAGAAGAACAAATGTTCAAGGATATGGTGTATGAATTTGCCGAAGAACAGATTAAACCCTATTCGGCTGAGATGGATCGTGAGGCTCATTTCAGACAGGAAATTATTAAACAATTCTTCGAATTGGGTTTAATGGGAATTGAAATACCGGAGGAATACGGCGGAACCGGTGGCAGCATGTTCATGTCGATTTTGGCTATCGAGGCGTTATCGATGGTAGATGCCTCGAAAAATTAGGCGCTTACGCTCTCTCGGAAACTGGGTCGGGCAGCGACGCCTTTGCGCTGAAAACCAGGGCTGAAGACAAGGGCGATCATTTCGTGTTGAACGGTCAGAAAATGTGGACTACCAACGGAAACGAAGCCGATGTATTTATTATTTTTGCCAATGCCAACCCGGAAGCGGGATATAAAGGCATCACCGCCTTCATCGTGGAACGCGGTTTCGAGGGATTCGCCGTCTCGAAGAAAGAGGATAAGCTGGGTATTCGCGCCAGCAGTACCTGCGAGCTGGTGTTGGAGAACTGTGTGGTTCCCAAAGAAAACGTGCTGGGAGAAATCGGTAAAGGGTACAAAGTGGCAATCGAAACCCTGAATGAAGGACGCATCGGTATCGGTGCCCAGATGCTGGGTGTTGCAGAGGCGGCGCTGCGATATGGGATGCAGTATTCGAAGGAGCGGGAACAGTTCGGAAAAC
Organism: Candidatus Zhuqueibacterota bacterium 4484_188; assembly: GCA_002049825.1. Lineage (GTDB taxonomy): Bacteria > Calditrichota > Calditrichia > RBG-13-44-9 > RBG-13-44-9 > 4484-188. The sequence continues at coordinate 154 of MVCZ01000079.1, read as the reverse complement.
CGATTGTCCAGTTCCAGGCAATCCAGTTCCAGATTGCCGATATGGCGACCGAGTTAGAAGCTGCCCGCCTGCTGGTTTACAATGCGACCCGATTGAGAGAATCCGGTCAAACATTCCTGAAAGAAGCGGCAATGGCGAAACTATTCTCTTCGCG
>MVCZ01000078.1 GCA_002049825.1 Candidatus Zhuqueibacterota bacterium 4484_188 | reverse complement strand
TTAATCCTTGTGGTTGAGTTCCACCTGTTCCTAAAAGTGCCACCGTATCCGGGCTGCTGGGAGTATTGCTTGTAATGATCAAATAAGCAGTTTTACTACCACTGCTCTGGGGAGAAAAACGCACAGTAATATTTTTTGAAGCAGAGGGTGTAAGCGTCGAAGCAATGCTGAAATCGGATGCATTTGGCCCGAAAACATTAGTGGAACTAATGGTCAAATTAGCGTTTCCGGTGTTGGTAAGGGTAACGGATAGATCGGTATGATTGCCCGGAGAAACAGCACCAAAATTAAGAAAATTATTGGATAGATATAAAAAAGGCTGTGAAGTACCGGTTCCTGTTACCGGTAAAACAGCTCTGGCATTTGTGCTTTCGGAAATATTAGACCACCATCCTCTTCTTGTTTTAATCACCTGAATTTTGCCAGTACTTTCGATGGACATGTTATTCTGGTCGTTCCAATTTTGAAAATCGGTTTCGCTGATATACGCATATTCTCCCTTTTGCAAAATGATGGTGCTGTCGACCGTGCCGTCCGATTCCGCATCAAGAGCAATCGTGTTAGAATTCTCCAGCGAAGCAATCATGATCAAATACATTGGCCATCCATGGGATGATGGTTGTCTGGCTTTTCCAACATTATACTTATTCCCTGCAACTGAAGACGGTACCAGAGGAAAAGCATAGGTATAATGCCTGTAACCCCCCGCCCAGGGGTCCTGGGCATAAATGTCTGAAATATAAATGGCAAGAATAGGTTTGTTACTTTGAATCACCGTTTCGGTGGTAGTAAAATATCGTAAAGTATCGCCGGCATTTAAGAAATAGTTATTCCCCGCAATATTTAAGTTTGTTCCATTCTGGGTTGCAATCACTTCAATTCTGCTATAATTCGTGTCGTTATTATAATTATACCCATGCTCGGCCGGCACATAGTAAAATGTGCCCAGGCGATTGTTGGGCAAAATGGTGTATGCATAGGTATTTCCATACCTGTCTGCAGCATAATTTACCGCTACAACCATGATTTTTTTGGTGCTGGTGATATGAGTGGGTTGAGTGATATTGTAAATATGCTGGATGTCGCCCCTGTTCAAAGTGTATTGTGGCACCCCATTAATTGATATTGAATTATTGTTTTCCGTTGATAAAATGGAAAGAGAGGTTTCATTCCCGCTATACCAATAATCAGTGCCTAAATCTTCGCCGGAAGGGATAACATATTGAAAATCGCCATCTTCATATAAACCATGATGATAATGGCTGTAATAATAATGAATACAAATTGTATTATTGCTAATAATATTTGTGCCTTCAATTAGGTCGGGTATGAAAATTTCTAATTCTTCTCCTTTTTGTAAAGTATAATTCGCGTCCACTATACCATCATGATTAAAATCAACATCTATGTTGGTCCCATCAAAAAATGCGTGAATAAAAATGGATGACCGGATTCCACTTGCTCCGGGAACGGTGTCCACATAAGGCACCCAGTATTCAAAAGGAAGTAAAAGGTTGGGTATAGAAAAGATGATCAGAAATAATATAAGTTTTCTCATTTTTGTGATCCTTATATTTAATTATAATTTTTATTTCCCAGGCGGCGGTAGGGGCGGTTCGGGTAGCTCACCTGATACCACCGAAATTCCCGCGGTTGTGACTTCTTCCACTGATTCACGGCTATCCGGCCCGGGAATAAAATTAGAACCAAGACTGCTGGAGAGGTTTTGCAAACGCCGGTTTACCAGATTCCCTCCAACGGTCGTTCCCTTAGTCCATCTTTCCATTTCTGATAAAGAGGATAAGAAACTCTCTTTATCTTGCCCAGCTTTCGTCAAGGTCTCGGTTTCTTCCATTTTTTTTCTGGCTAAATTAAAGTCGGGGTCCAATTGAGTGGAAGTTTTATAGGATTGCAGGGCAGCCTCAAAATTTCCCGCGTCTTCCTGTTCCAATCCCATACAATACGCCAGAAAAGCTTGCAGATTTTTGGTGGGAATGTGCAAGATTCTCTGGCGTTCTCGGGGTGTTAGAGTAATTCCCATTCTCTCGATTATTTCAAAAACGATGTCCTTTTCCAGCAGGAAAAGATTATTCAGAGCATCGGTCATTTCGGTGGGCTGAGGGAATTGCTGGTTTATGATATCCCAGTAAGCGGCATCCAGCCGGATTCTGTTTCTACTTAGACCGGCAAATTTCCCATGAATTATCTTTCCGGCAGCTAACAGTTTACCATAGCGCGGCGCACTGGATTCCTCTACCAAACCGGTTTGTCCAAGAGCTATTTCTTCCAGCAACGCCTGCACCCGAACCCGTTCTACTACCTGCAAGCTTTTTACCTGCGTTAAATCAGTAATTATCATCTCTGCCAATCCTTTTCCCAGGGGCGCCAATCGTTTATTTCCGTCACTAAAAGTAAATGGAAAAACAGCTATTCTTTTGGGTGACAATCTTTTTGCAGCAAGTTGCGCTTCCTGTTCCAAGAGTTTTCGCATCTCCTGCCGAATTTGCTGTCGAGTCAGCCAACGGTACCGTCCCTCCAGTTTCTCTCTCCAGGGTGAATAACGCGGTATCTCACTATATTTCTCATAAAACTTTAGTGCGGCCTCATTGTTGTTTTCAAACTCCAGGCACAGACCCAAGTATAACAGCGTCTTGGCATCTTTAGGACTTGCTTTATAAGCTCTGTTTAAATAATCTTTTGCTTTTGCATATTGGCGAGTCTGAAAATAAATTACGCCTAAATCACGTATTGCATCCATATTATCAGGATTTTTGTGCAATTTTTTCTGTAAAATCCGAATTTGTTCCTGATAATCAGATACTTTTTCCTGATATTTTACCGTTGCGCATCCTTGCCAAAGCAGGAATCCCATAAAGAAAATTAATAGCCCTGAGCATTTCATAGATTACCCCTCATTTTTTATTTTTTAATGCTTTCTGCAGTTGTTCTCTAGCAATGGCTGCACGATGGAAACCGGGACACTGCTGAAAGGCTTTGTCCAGTAATTTCTTTGCAGATTGCAGGTCTTTTGCGTCAATCAAATACAATGCCCGGAAATAATTCATGATCACCTCCGGAGAACAATCGGGAAGGCTATTTGCCATTTCTCGCTTTTCAGCGTCGTTAAGCTTTATTTGCAGTTTTCGGAAAACCTTCTCGCTCAATTTGCGGATCAAGTATAACACCTCATCAAGTTTACCGGTCACCTCTTCCGCTTTGATAATTTCTCCGGTTTCGGTTTTCACAATTCGCACATCAATACGCAGCTCGTTTTTGTAACCTTGTATAAAGCTACCCACAACCATATACCGCGCCCCCAGTAACTTTCCCACCTGCTGGGCCGTACCAGTGTCGATGGAACCACTCTGTCCGAGCGCCATTTCTTCCAAAAGTGTTTTTAACTGCCGGCGTTCCACTACTTTCAGCTCTTGAACCTGTGAAAGAGTAGTAATCATCATATCTGCCAGTCCCTGCTGCAATCCTTGTAGTTCATTTTTAAATAAAAAGGAATGGTTCTGGAAATCCAAAACAGCAATTGTGAATGCATGGTTGTGAGATTTCAAATCACCAAAAAGATAATTGTTTAATGATGCTTCAGAAAGGTGAGCAGGATAAAAAAAAGTAAGATTTTGAAACAATAGAAATTGTACTAAAAATATAAAAGATGAAAAACCATTTTTTGTGGCAATAGGCATAGTCCATCCTCCAGTCTGATTTAGCAAATTTACAAGAACTATGCCTTTATCTTTCCCTACCACTTAATGTCTTATTTTTTAATAATTAGCTTCAACTCCCATCTGTCTAAATTCACCGATAAACCGTAGTCTAAAAACAACACTGTCGTCTTTAGACAACACCTATCCTTTCGCGCAAGAAATAAAAATGCCATCCATAATCCGAAATAAAGAAGTTTGGCAGGTAGCAAGTCTTTTGAAAAATTATGAAACTAAAAAGCTTGGCTGCCCCGAACTTTTCACATCTGTGAAATGCTTTTAGCAAAATGCCGAAATTTTAGGGTTTCAACATCTATTTCTAAAATAATTGGTTGGAATTGAAAAGATTCGGATAAGCTTCTGATTCTGGTATATTTGAATCCTATTTCCACCACTATTCTAGAGCAACCTCATTCCTTGCTATTCAAAACAATTCAAATGCAGGAGAGCAATAATCGGGATAAAAAGACCGGTTCAATTCAGAAAAAAGGAATGATTGGTAGAGAAATGATTTTGTGTCAAAAAAAAGAGGGAAACAAGCCCCTCTTTTAATGGTAGTGCTTTTCATTTCAAAAATAATAATGCTATTTCCCTTCCATCTCCTGCTCAATCTGGTAAATTGGCCGGATATCCACCGGTAGATCGCTTAACTTATCAACCAGCGTCTGCATTGGTGGCGACATTACCGCATATTTCTCGATAAACGCTTTAGCGCCGGCATAATCGCCTTTCGCCTGAATGGTGAGCAGCCGGTTAGCTAAATCCTTCACGGAATCGTAAATTTTATCAAAATTTACACGCATTTTCCCGATCTCCGCCAGATCTTCATTGGATTTGGAAAGAATGCTGTTGAACAGCGGATCCTGGATTAAAAAAGGGCATTCCCGGTAAATTGCCGTTTCGTCATAATTTAATTTTCTGAATAAATCCACCAGGTAAACAGGGCGCTGAGACTGCGGAATACCTTTTTTAAATCCCTACGCCGGTAAGCAGGCAGCTTTTCCCGGTTCACGGTAATTGCTTCGAGGGGTAAATCCCAGGTTGGAGAATTGTCCAGACCTGATTCCCAAGGATGTCGGATGTAAACCAAGCCCTCCTGCAGCGGATCGTGTTCGCTCTTTGTCGGTGGCAAATTCGAAGACCCGGCGCGCCGCCATTGCCTGCAACGGCGGCATGATGATCCCGGATGTCAGTAAATACTCCGGGGAATTGGGCGGACGGCTCGCATTGCCAGAAATCCGGTTCCGGGGAATAACCGTCCAGCGCCTCCCGGTTGAAAACAATCTGCGGTAACATCCCGTTTATCCACTGCGCCTGAAAAAGTGTGGAAAGCTCTTGTTGGGCGCGTTTTTGATGGTAGCGGGCATAGCCGATGGCAATAAAGCCGGAATCCCAGTTCCACTGGTGCGGGTAGAGGTGCGGCGACGGTTTGGTGGAATGTCCCAGCCAGTTTCCCTGCAATACTTTTTGCGCCCTCTCAACTAATCGGGGTAAATCCCGGTTATTTTCATTTTTCCTCTTCCCGATAAAAAACAATTTCTTCACTGGATATACGTTTCTTGGTTTTAAGGCAAGTCTTTAAATAAGTGCCGAATAAAATTCAAAGAGACTTTAACTATTGAAAACTTATTTCGGCAGTGAACCGATTTCCCTGAGCCCACGAACTTTCTATTCACAAATATGCTCACCAAAATTTAATTACATCAAATCATTTTTACAATTCACCCGCTTTCTGAAGCTGTTTCAAAGGTAAGCTTGCAGGTGGAACAATTTCAGTAATATGCACTACTATTGGGGAAAAATTCGGATATTAGGAAATCCGCACCAATTCAAGGGGCAAGTTCCATAGTGGCAGGCATGACCAGAACTCGCGACCTTCCCGACACAACTGTCGGGACGCGCTAAATAATTGAACGCCTCAATGAAATGAAAAAGGGGAAGCTAAAACAACTTCCCCTTTCTTAAGCGGGGCCGACGAGACTCGAACTCGCGACCTCCGGCGTGACAGGCCGGCGTTCTAACCAACTGAACTACGACCCCGATTTTTGCCTTCAAGAAATATGAAATCTCAAAAAAGCGAGGCAAATTTAGATTGGTTCAATA
>MVCZ01000077.1 GCA_002049825.1 Candidatus Zhuqueibacterota bacterium 4484_188 | reverse complement strand
TTTTTTAATCAAATGAATGGCATCCTACCCCTAAATTATTTGCTTCTGCTGATTAAAACGATAGACCTCGCTCGCAGGTGGGAAATTTAATTTGCAGGTCATTTCCTGTCTGCCGACGAGGCAGGAAATGACAATGCACTGATATATTTGACGTACACACATTTGCGGGCTTCGTCGGCAAAAGCGGCAATCAATGCCGGTTCGGCGTCGAAAAAATGTCTCCCGCTTCCTCAAAACACCGGCGCACTGCCTGTCGGGTTTCCTCCGGTGTGCAACCCTGAAAATAATGGTACTGGTCAAAGCCGCCAATCATGCACACCCGCTCCCCGATGCGTTTCTTTGCCTCTGCCAGTCGTGTGTCGCCACCCATTGAAGCGGGAGTAAATGTCTCCATGGCATCCGGTTGGCTGTCGGCGATCATTTCCAGAAACGGCATCATTCCGCCACAGGTATGGTAAACCACCCGCTGTCCCATTTCGTGGGCAAGTGCGGTAAGTTCGGTATCGTAGGGCAGGACGAAATCTTCCAGGATTTGCGGCGAAATGACCGTGGATGAAGCATCGCCGCCGCCGTGTTCGATGATGTCGAACCGGGCGCCTTTCATGGACCGGAGGTAAACCTCTTTGCGCTTCTGTAAAATTTTGAGAAAAGTATGAACCCATGGCGGATCGGTGAACGTTTCCATGATCAGCGGTTCAATACCGAACAGCACCGCCGCGTCCTGCCAGCAGCCTGCCTGCCCGTAAATGTCGAAGCCGGGAATAAAGCCGCGCACCAGACCCCGCTCGCCGAAAGACGCTGCCTGCCGGTTCACCGCTTCAACATCGCAGAGTGGTGCGGGAGCATATTTTTCAATGACGTCGATATCGCTTTTCTCTTTCACCAAACGTTCCGAAACCCAGGCAGTGTATTCGTTGCTCTGCAGGGACATGGTAAGGGTTTTTACCGGTGTAACAAAGTGGTAGCGAACTGTGTGGTATTCCTGGTCAGGAACTGTTTCCCGCTCTATGCGCCAGTTATCCGAGCAAATCCACCGTGGTTGCAGAAATCCCGGTTCTCCCTGCAGCGGATCGTAATATTCGCCTTTGACGGTATCGGGCTTGTGTTCGGCAAGCCATAAAATGGGGTCCAAACCGAAACGGTCAAAAAATTCCTGGTAAGAAATATTATCTAAATACTTCCCTAAAAAATAAGGCATTACGTGATGGGTGGTCACCGGAAGCCGGTCCGGGGTTTTGCGGTTTAATGCGGTTAAAAATCGCTGTTTTGCGGTCATGGTCATTGTATTCACTCTTTTATGATTGGTTAATTTTAAAACTGCTGAAGCAGTTGGTTAGTGAGTAGTTGTTTCGCGTCACCCTGCTGAAGCAGGGTGTTGTCTCAAGAAATTAAGTCAGCACCCGGATTCATCCGGGTGTATACGAATGTACCAATTAAATACGAACCGTTTCAACGGTTTTAATCTTCATACCATACACCATATTTCTTTGCCCATTCTTTATATTCCTGGTAAAATGATTGTTTTTTATGATGTTCTTCCTGGCTCGCTATATAGTTCTTGACTTTTGTGAGTTGAGAAGCACTGACCGAAAATGCCCCATATCCCCGTTGCCAATTGAATTTACCCGGGAGCAAATTATTATCATTAATCCAATGCGACGATTCGCCTTTCAGGTTTTTTGAAACTTGCGCGATTGTTTGGTCGGCAGGCAGTGTTAAGAGAATATGCACATGTTCCGGCTGGATATTCATTTTTTCGATTTGAAGGGAAAGCTCTTTTGCTCTTTCAACGTAGTGTTTAAATAGGGAGATTCTGAGGTTCTTATTCAGGATTCTTTCACGGCTGAGAGTACCCCAGATTAGATGAACATAAATTTTCACCAGGGAATGAGTTGCCATGGGTTGCTCCTTTTTTGTAAACTGCTGAAGCAGTTGGTTAGTGAGTAGTTGTCTCATGTCACCCTGCTGAAGCAGGGTGTTGTCTTAATCCGGTTTCATTTGGTTCGAACATATTCGCCATCGATTTCATGTTTCGATTTTGTTGAGTCAACACCCGGATTCATCCGGGTGAGTACGAACGTACCAAATAAATATCAACCGTTTCAACGGTTTCTCTCTTCATTTCATGCGCTTTTTTGTAAACTGCTGAAGCAGTTGGTTAGTGAGTAGTTGTTTCGCGTCACCCTGCTGAAGCAGGGTGTTGTCTCAAGAAATTAGGTCAGCACCCGGATTCATCCGGGTGAATGCAGATGTACCAATTAACAATCTACTCAATCACCGGAATTCGCCTGATATTCGGATCGGTAAAAATATCATACTCATCGGTATTCGTGGAAGAAAACTCCGAGACAATTGCCCCCCGGTCACCCGCCTGGAACCAATGACGGGTATTGGGAGCCAGGGTGTACTGTTCACCCGGGGTGAGCACAATCTCCTTCCAAACATTCAGGTAGGGTAAGTATTCTTCCGGGATTTTTGCCGCCGGCTCAGGCGTTGGTTCTCCTTCCACGTAGAGGTAAACTTCACCCCAGCGGCAGCGAAAAGTTTCCTGTTTACCCGGTCTTGTCTCATCAATATCCGGGTGACGATGTTCCGGGCAAAATTGCCGGGGAAACAAGACCAATTCCTTGGCACAATACCGGTCTGTGTCGATGTAAACCACCAATTGCAGTCCCACATGCGCAATGTCGTTCAATCCGAAGTCAGCGATCTCAATATTTTCTTTCTCGCGGGAGGTGATGGCAATATGAGCTTTTTGCAGGAACTCGAACGTTTGTTCCTGCAACTTTTTAACTTCGGCTAATTTCATTTTTATTCCCTTTTTTATTGGTTCACAGTTTTTCCGAATTATGTTTCCGGATTATTTGCACAAAGTTTTTGATATATTCCGGAGTGGTACCGCAGCATCCGCCGATAATGTTGACTCCGGCTTCAATCAGGGCGGGAATGTGCGAACTCATAAAATCCACGGTTTCCGGATAGATGGTCTTCCCATCCCGGTTTTCGGGAAGTCCGGCATTGGATTGAATCATCAATGGTATTTGCGGGTCAAGCGAGCGGAGAACCGCGGCGATTTCAACCATTATTTGGATTCCGTTGCCGCAATTCGAACCGATGATTGACGCACCCTCACGGTGCATCCCATCAATCATTTGTTCGGGAGAAACGCCCATCACTGTGTAGAATTCTCCCGTCGCACTTTTTTGAAAGGTCATGGTGCAGGCGACCGGCAGACGGGTGTTCTCCCGGGCGGCGCGAACGGCTAAACGGGCTTCGGTGAGGTCCAGCATGGTTTCTACGCATATAGCATCCGCACCTCCCCGTTCCAAAGCGATTACCTGTTCGCGAAATGATTTATACATTTCCTCTTCGGTTATCTCTCCCATGAGCAGCATTTTACCAGTGGGACCAACCGAACCGAAAACGAAAACATCATCGCCGGCGGCTTTGCGCGAAATCTGTGCCGCTTTTTCGTTTAGTTCACTTGCCCTGTTTTCTAACCCGAATTCCTTTAACCGAATGCTGTTTCCACCAAAACTATTGGTTTCGATGATGTCGGCACCGGCTTCAACATAAGATTCGGCAATTTGTTTTACCACATCCGGGTGTGTCTCACACCACAATTCGGGACACTCACCCGGCTGAAGTCCAAACCGGTGCAGCATGGTACCCCAGGCACCATCCGAAGCCAATACTTTCCCGGTTTTTAATTCATCAATAATTGAACGCATAAAAAATCCCATGAACATTGTTTCATTCCAAACATCAATACTCCATTACTCCATCACTTCACAACTCCAATATTTTCCCCCGCTCTCCGTTTCGTCTACTTTGCTGATTTTTCCGCATCCTTCCGCCGGTAACAGTTTTTCACAGTGCAGGTAGCACAAGGGTAATCTTCTTTCTGTGCGTTCCGCCCGATACCGATTACCCCGCTGACTGACTTCATGGGGAGCATCAGTGCCGATTCGGTCAGGGTAATACCGCAGAAATTTGCCGGCAGCAAAGAAAAGAGTTTGTGCTGTTCCCTGACATTCCAGCCGCAATAGCCCGGACTGAAACGATTGGTTATCGATAATTGGTAAACGGAAAGTGTCCCGGCTAATTTATCTTCAAGCCAATCGGCGGCACTCTCCACGATTTCCGAACCCAGGCAGTCAACCACATACCCCCCGGGGTAATCTCCCTTATCAAACAATTCTTTTGACCAGCGATCGAATGCCGCACCGGCAGTGCAGGCGAACACAGCCACTGTTTCACTTTTTTGAAGCTGCCCGCAGATAATTTTACCGCTTCTGAAAACCAAATCACCATATTCGAAACGGCTGCTTCGGCAATTGAACTTTTCCGGGGCTAAAATGAGGAAACCGGCTCTGATTTCTGCGCGCTCACGGGCTTCAACCAGGAAGTGTGCTATCTTTTCCGAATAAAATTCCGGCACCTTTCCGTTGGCGTACCCCAGTGACCTCTCGACCACCGATAAATTGAGTGGCAGTCGATCTAATTGCAACTCATATTGTTTGTGGTAACCAACGGGTAAAGAGGAAAAATATTTTTTATTCGTCAGGGGTTTCATGGATTGGTCATTGGTTACTGGTTGCTTGCTTCTGGTTACTGGCTTCTTTTTTATGGTTACTGGTTGCTAAGGTCGAGTTTCAAATTTCCAGTTTCCAGTTTCAAATTTCCTTTGTAAAATAATAACAAAATCAAACCATTCATCTTTTCGGTCTCTGTTCTAAAATAGGCATCCGCCCCGATTCTTTTTCTGAAGTCCTCGGTAATCGGAGCCCCCCCGATAACGATGATTTGTCCGGGATATTTCTCTTTCAGGGTGCGAACCGTTTTTTCCATATTCTCCATGGTGGTGGTCAGCAGGGCGCTCATTCCCACAACGGCACCGGGGTGCGAATCGACCGCCTTTAAAAATCGTTCGGTAGAGACATTGTTACCCAGATCGATGACTTTCCATCCGGCGCCTTCCAAAATCATTTTCACGATATTTTTACCGATGTCGTGAAGGTCTCCGGCGACGGTTCCGATGATAAATTCGCC
>MVCZ01000076.1 GCA_002049825.1 Candidatus Zhuqueibacterota bacterium 4484_188 | reverse complement strand
TGCGTGCTGTGTAACCGCAGTGTCGATTTTATTCTGAAACACGACCGGGACGCTATTTTCCGCTTTATCACCCTGCAATCTGCCGCAGCAAGTCAATTCCTGCAAACAGTTCCCGCACCGGCACCCATCCCGATGCGGTTTTGCTGTTGAGAATGGTTAATTTTTCAAACGCTCAACCGCTTCTTTGAAAATTCTCCGGCGCCCTGACCTTCCCTGGTCGCTGCTAAGCGGTTTCCGGTTTATCCCCCCGTTTCTCCGGGATGCCGTTTACCGCTTCGTTGCCCGGCATCGCTACCGTTGGTTTGGCAAACGGGAAAAGTGCCACGTACCTGCGCCGGACATTCAAGACCGGTTTCTTTGGTAATTACTATGGTAACACTGCGGTGAGCATTATTTTTTAACTTTTATCATCAGAATAATTGCGCCTACTCCGAAAACAATGTTTCCGATCCAGGAAGCAATCCAGGGTTCCAGGTCGCCCTTGTGCCCCAGCACCTGACCGGTTCGCAGAAACAGGAAATAAACGAAACTTATCAACAGCGCCAGGGCAAAACCCAGAGCCGGACCGCTGCGCCGTTTCCGCGCTGCCAGCGGTGCGCCAAACAGCACGATGATAAAATTGGCAAAAGGGTAGGAAATTTTCATGTAGAGGTCCACCAGCCACTTACGTGCATTGGCACCCAGGGCAATCATTTTATCCACAAAACGATTGAGTTCGGCATAATTCATTTCTTCCGGTTTTATTTTCAAATCGATCAGTTCGTCCGGTTTAATATGACTATCCGAATAGGCAAGTTTATCGTGATATCGAACCACTTCGCTGGTATCGGTAAAAATACGTTCGGTTACCTGCAGCAAATTCCATTGCTCCTGCTTTTTATCCCACACCATAAACCGGGCATCCAGGCGGTGTACAATCCGGTCATTTTTAATCCACAGGATGGACGGCGAGTTGATTTTGGGCGGTTTTTATCTGCCGGGTTTCTTTTTTTATCCGGTAGCGCATGAGGTCCAGCCGTGCCCGGTTGGCGCGCGGCACCACCGTTTCTCCCCCGATTCCAGACAGAACACTTACCACAACACCCAGAATGAGTACCGGCCAGATGATGCGGTATAAACTGACCCCCGAGGACTGAATGGCAATGATCTCATTGTTTTGTGCCATGGAACCAATAGAGAAAAGACTGCTAAGCAACATGCACACCGGCAGGGTCAGGATGATAATAAAAGGGATATAATAAATGTAGTAGACAATCACGTCGCCGAAAGCCGCATGGTGGGATAGAAACTTGTCCAGATTTTCGATTAAATCCACGATGACAAAGATGACTACAAATGCCAGAATGTTATAGAGCAGAATGGCAAAAAATTTTCGGGTAATATACCGGTCGATTATTCGAATCACTGCGAGTGTTCATCTCCTTTAAAAAAAAGTTGTAAAAATTTGGGCAGTCGCTCCCACCGGATAAAGGTGGTTTCTTTGACCACCCGGTAGGTGAGGATTTGCCATCCACATAGCCAGAAAGGGCGACACAATCTGCCGGTCTGCCAGTTCCTCGCCGCCAATCAGAAAAACCCAGTACAGGAGAAAGAACCCGATACTAAAGGTAATTCCCACGCCCAGGCTTCCTTTTCGGGCTTTGATTCCCAGCGGCGCACCAATCAGCACAAACACAATGCTGGCAAAGGGGATGGAAAACTTCTTATGAATTTCAACCTCGTATTTATGAATCTGTTTTTGGTAATAGTCAATGTTCTTCCGGGCGCTTTTAAGCTGCTGAAGCGTTGATTGGGTTTTACGTAACGCCTTCGATCTGAGCATCTGCTTTTTCCCGAAAGATGTGTCCGGCGTGATTTTGGGAATCGCAGTACGCGTAAGATGCTCTTCTAATTTTTCCGGCGACAAAAAATATTCCTGCAGCACATTTTGCATGGTTTTCGTTTCGCCGGCAATTGATTTCTTGAATTTTTCAACCTTGGCGCGCATCATTTTTATATTCATTTCCCGGTCGCCGCGCCAGGTATCTTCGCTGCGTTTAAACACCAGCTCCGGCGCCGGAATGTAGAAAACATTCCGGGAAAATTGTAACCGTCGGTATTCCGAATAATTCTCAGTATTAACCTCGTGAATTTCGCCATCGTACAGGGTGAAAACCAGGCGTTCTTTCTCTTTGTCGAAAATGAGCCAGCCGTACCGGGCAATAATAGTTCTCTGTTGCCTGGACCGGCTGCGATCAAAAATAGTAATCCCCTCCAGCCGGTCGGCAGACTCGCCGGGAGCCCCCGGTCCCATAATGTCGCTTTTCTCGACCACGCGTTTTCCCAGCGACTTTTGGATTTTATCCACCAGAATGCTGAACTTACCCAGGGTAATATACACGCCTTCTTCCAGTTGCAGGGTTGGTTTTTTCCGGGAAATGCTGTAAAAGAGCAGGCGCGCCCGGTGATTATATTCCGGCAACACCCGGTCGTTAAACCAGAACATCGCCAGTGTCAGCAGCACGGCGACAAACAATACCGGTCGGATGATTTTATATAAACTTATCCCGGAGGTTTTCAGGATGGTAATTTCGTTGTCGGCGGAAAGCCGACCGAATGCCATCAGCGCCGCCACCAGCACCGACATGGGCACTGCCAGCGCCAGCATCCAGGCTAAATTCAGGTAAATGAATTCGATGATGGTGGTAAAAGAAAGCCCTTTGCCGAAGATTTTGCCAATGTACTGGACAATAAACTTGGTTACGAAAACGAACATAATCACTGCCAGGGAAAAAAGAAATGGTCCGATATGTTCCTTAATAATGTAACGAGCCAGTAAAAACATGAACACCTTCCTAAAGATCGGTCAAATATAACGAACATGCCTGAATAGCTCAAGGAAAAGAAAATTGCCCGTGGAACGGAATTGTTCCCGAATTACTTAACATTTACACAGGAGAAGCACCGAAAAATTTTGACCGGAAACATCCTGCCCGGGATTTCGTAATTTCTTCAAGAACGAATATCGGAAGACTGCATGTTGGCCATTGAAACCACCGAGCTTACCAAATATTACGCCAAAGGGCGCATCAAGGCGCTGGATCATTTTTCCCTCCGGGTAGAGCCGGGAAAAATTTTCAGCCTGTTAGGGCCCAACGGCGCCGGGAAAACCACCCTGATCAAATTACTGCTGGGCATTGTGTACCCCACCGGGGGAAGCGCTAAAATTCTTAACCAACCCATTTCCGACCACCACACCCATGAACAAATCGGCTACCTGGCTGAGAACCACCGGTTCCCGGAATTCCTGAACGCCCGGCAGGTGCTTTATTACTACGGAAAAATTGCCGGGGTCCAAACCGTCACTTTGAAACAACGGATACCTGATCTCTTAAAATTAGTCAAACTGGGCGACTGGGCAGAAACCAAAATCCGCAAATTCTCCAAGGGAATGCTGCAGCGGCTGGGAATTGCCCAGGCGCTGATTAACAACCCCCGGCTTCTTTTTCTGGACGAACCGACCGACGGCATCGATCCGGTGGGACGCCGGGAAGTGCGCGACCTGCTTCTCTCGCTGCGCGACCAGGGAAAGACAATCTTTCTGAATTCACACCTGCTCTCCGAGGTGGAACGGGTTTCGGACGAAATAGCGATTCTCAAGGACGGGAAATTGCTCCGGCAGGGCCGGGTGCAGGATTTTATTTCCGTCAAAGACCAGTACCAGGTAAAACTCTCCGCAAATGAGAAGCACTTCCGGGAAATTTGTCAGCGTCTCGCTATCCGTTTGCAGGAACAGAACGGCGCCTACCTGGTTTCGGTGAATGACCGGAAGCACCTGAACCAACTGATTGACGAGATGCGCTCCCACCAAATCCTGATCCATGCCATCATTCCCCGCAAGATTTCGCTGGAAGATTATTTTATCGAGGTGGTCGAAGACCGGGAGGAAGGGCAATGATGAAAACCCTGGCGCTCATTCAACTGACTTTCCGGGAATCGTTTGCCAAAAAAACGTTCATTGCTTTTTTTGCCATTTCCACCATGCTGTGTTTCCTGTTCATTTTTGCGCTGAACCTGGATATTGTGGACGGGGTAAAGTCTTCAGTATCGCTTTTTGGCAAAGAAACCGGTAAACTGATTGAATTGCAAAAAATCTTACTTGCCCTGGAAGGTGCGGTGGCGGTGGCGCTGTTTACCGGCGGTCTGTTTATGTCCCTTTTCGCCACCAGCAACCTGATTCCCAGCCTGACACAGCCGGGAAACATTGACCTGTTGATTTCCAAACCGCTCAGCCGCACCCAAATTCTTACCGGGCGTTTTCTGGGCGCGGTTTCCATCGTTGCATTCAACGTCTTTTACCTGGTGATTTTTAGCTGGCTCATTTTTTCCCTGAAAACCGGTTTATGGAACTGGGGATTTCTACTCTCCGGTGTGATGATTGTACTTGCCTTCGCGGTGCTGTATTCGCTGATGACATTTTTAGGCGTCATGATTCGCAGCAGCGCCTTTTCCTTGATGGTCACTTATTTAATCATTTTCTTCAGCCCAATGCTCCTGCAGCGGGATAAAATTTACGCGCTGCTTTCCAACAAAATTTACGGCTACATCGTGGACAGCCTTTATTATTTCCTTCCCAAAACCGCCGAGCTGGGAAATATTACCCAGCAACTGGTACGCGGTGTACCCATTACTTCCTGGATGCCATTGTGGAGTTCGCTGCTGTTCGGAATTTTTATGCTCGGCATAACTTCGTTTATATTTTCCAGAAAAAACTTTTAGGAGGATGTCATGAAAAGATTCGTTTACATCTTAAGCCTTTTTACTTTAATCGCCCTTCTCATCAGCCGGTGCGAGCGTGAACGGGTGGAACCGGTTCCGGCAACTATGGAGCAGGAATTATCGCTGATTCCCTTTGAACCCGGCGGCACAGGGTATATGAACTTTGCCTCTTTCCGGGACAGTCCTTTTTTCGATTCCTTCATTGAGTCAGGAAAAAAGTGTGTTTTCGAGGATCCGGACTACCGGGAATTTGTGCAGGAAACCGGTTTCGACCCGGTCAAAGATATCGACGAAATCTATTTTGCCCTGCCCGGCACACTCCCCGGGGAACACAAATTCTCAGGGCTGGCAGTGATCCGGGGAACATTCAATCCGAAAAAGATCATGGCTTTCGCTGCAAAAAAAGATGAACACAAAGAGATGGAAACGCTCACATACAAGGATCACCACCTGTTCCGCCCGGAGATGAAAGAGGTGGTTTTCTGTTTTGCCGATGACTCACACCTCATCGCGGGCAATGATTCGCTGGTCAAAGCCTGGCTGGACAATTTCGATTCTCCGGAAAAGAAAAATGCTTTAAGCAAACAGTTTCGTTCCCGTTTGCAATTGCTTCAGTATAAAACCGGCGCCTGGTTTACCCTGAACACGGCACCTTTCCTGGAAAAATTCGAAGCGAAATACCCGAATCATCCGCAACTAAAAAAGTTTGAGGGCTTAAAATCTATTCAGGATGTGAACTTCTCTGCGAAATTCGGAGACGACTTGTTTTTTAACGGAACCGGTGTTTTCAGCGACCGGGAGAAAGCCGGACTTTTCCTGGACGCACTGAAGGGACTCATTGCAACGGGTAAATTGTCCCTGAGCAGCGACCGGCAGGCAGTGGATGTGTTGAATAAAATCTCGGTAAAGCAGAAGGGCAACCGGGTGCTGGTAAATTTCAAATTCAACCGCGATGACCTCGAGAAGCTGAAGGCGAATAAAGCCAAATTGTCGCTGAAATAATTATTTCCGCACGAAAACGGGAAGCAGAGATAAACGAATAATGACCAAATGCACCCTTTTCATGAAATACAAAAAAACCGCGCATCCCGCCATACCCGGGATGCGGCATGATTAAAATAAGATTGGGATTCATGCGCAAAGGTGTAGTTTTGAAGTTTTTTTAGTCGTCTACTACCGTGATTCCGAAAAGCAAATATATAAAAACCCGTTGAGCGTATTTAGTCAAATTGTTCTATAATGATTTACTTAGCTCCAAAAATTATGGTTTATGGACATTTCCACTTTGACAAACATAGTGCCAGCCAAAATAGATATTCAGAAAGGAATGAAAGGAAAAATCTTAAGGCTTTCTTAAGGCTTTTTAAGATTTATAGACTTCGCCTCCTTTTGACCGACACCGCTCGCTTATTTACCATCAGGCAGGAAATGTTAGTACATTGACATTCCTTGAGTAACCTCTTACGCCCGGGAAAAATTTTCCAACCGGAAAACTCTTCCAAATAACCCTGAAATTATTGTCGCAGCCATAAATATATGAGAACCCGGGACTCCCGCAATCCGTTAGTTTCAATCGATTTTAAAATTTTTTTGCCGGCGATGTGACTTTTTCGCCCTTTTTTACGACTTAGTAGGTAGA
>MVCZ01000075.1 GCA_002049825.1 Candidatus Zhuqueibacterota bacterium 4484_188 | reverse complement strand
CCGGGAAAACCACCGTAAACTTCCCAGAAATTGTCCGAAACTTTCTCCATTTCCGGGTTGCAGCCAGCGTGGTCGGTAGTTACAAAAGACAGGGTGCCATTTGCCAGACCTTTCCACAGGGCTCCGCGGTCAAATTCGGTTTTCACCGGCGGCGCGGTTTTTAGATAATTGGCAATCTCCGGATTCTCGAAATCGTCCCGGGTAAAATACAAGTAATGGGGACACGTCTCGGCAGTTACCGGCAACCCCTCCTGGTGAGCGTGCCGCACCAGTTCCAGCCCGAATTCGCTGCTCAGGTGCACAATGTGAACCCGGCAGCCGGTTTTACGGGCAATGTTAATCATCTGAATAACCGCCATCGCTTCAGCGCGTTCGTCCCGGGCAAAATAGTAGCCGCACCAGTCATTTTTACCGATTTTCTGCATGCGGGTGCGGCGGGATTCTACCATCTTTTTATCTTCGGCATGAACTGCCAGCGGCAGCCCGGTGGGTTTTATCCAGCGGGCAACTTGTTCCATTTGCGGCAGGGTGAGTGCCGTGAACGTTTCCATTCCGGAAATCAGGTATGCTTTAAATCCGGCAACGCCTGCCCCGGCTACCCCCCGGATTTGCTGCTGAACATTTTTACCGGCAGCCAAATCGTTCCCGGCAACGCCGCCCCAGAAAAGGTAATCAATCCAACTTCTCTCCTGTAGCGCAGTTTCTTTCTTTTGCAAATTTTCGAGGGTAGTAACGGGTGGAATGGACGTGCAGGGCATATCAATAACCGTTGTCGTTCCGCCGTAGGCTGCCGCCAGCGAGGCATGTTCGAAATCTTCCCGGAATTCAAACCCGGGCGTGTCGAAATGCACATGCGGGTCGATGGCGCCGGGGATTAACAGCAAAAACGAATTATCCGGATTTTCCGAACCGAAGTTAGCCTTTTTATTGGAATGTTTTTTTTGAAATCGCTGCCATCCGGCTTTTGTCCGGATTTCCTCCCATTCGATTGGCGCTTTGGTTTGAATACTGATTTTCCTGATTTTTTGGTCAAAAGAAATATCGGCAATGTGTAATTGATTGCCGCGGGCGGGAATAAATATGTTGATAATTTTTCGTAAAAGTTCCATTATTCATCTCGTATAAAATAGTCGAATTTTTAAGTCATTCTGCAATCAGACCGAAAAAAAATCAAAAACGGGTTGTTCAATTTTAAGAAGCCAAACAAACAACATCTGGAATTTCCATACAATTTGTCATACCTTAAATAATACTGTAATATTTCAAGAATTCATCTATTCATTTCACTAAACATTTTCAGAAAATCCACCGGAGTAACGATATCAATGTCCATATATTTTTTAATGGATAAGACTTCTTTATCGCCTGAAATTATAAATTTTGCTTTCAAGCTTACAACACATTCAAAAAATTTATCGTCCTCGGGATCGTTTTCAACTATTTTCAGATTATATTTCTTAGTAGAAAACAGTAAATTAAATCCCCTGGCAAACAGAGAGAGCAGTTCATCAATTTCAACTTCTTTGTGGAAATCAAGACGCTGAAGAACACCGACATACTCTTCTATTATTTCTCGATTCACACAAAGGGTGATTTCTCCATTTTTCCACAATTCTACTATTTTCCGTGGATTACCCCCGAAGAAGGAAGAAATGAAAACATTCGTATCAATTACCACCCTCATTCTTTTGTCAATCTCAGTTCTTTAATCGCTCTTTGGATATCCGCCTCGACGACACCCCGTTCTCTTAATTTATTTCCGATGCGATCCCATAAATCATCAATATATGCTCCAATGTCTCTTTCCTGAATGTATTCACCAATAAGTTCACGCACAATCTGGCTGCTGGTTTTTCCCTCGGATTTTGCTAATTGGTTCAGCTTCGATTTTGTCTTCGCATCAATTCGAATAATCATTTGTCCTGCCATAATTTCCTCAAGGAATGTTATATTGTACATACAATATATCAAACAAAAAGTTCAGATTAATGGGTAAAAACTCTTGCTGCCCTTGTTGAAAAGGAATTTCCTTTTTAATAGTCCGGGCGCTTCTTCTTTCCGCTAAACCGGCATTCGGATTGAAAAAGCTGGTTATCCGCCCAGATTGCCTGACTAAATCCGAACCCCGGCTTTTTGATTGAACCGCTCAATCAACCGGTCCCATTCCGGCACGATGCTGAAGCGCTCTTTCCAGTAATCTTCCCGGTACCACTGCGCGTTCAAGTCTTCCACGTCTTTCCCTTGCTGTTCTACCCAGGTAAAATATTTCAGGTTGTGAATTGTTTTTTTGTCGTAAAAGGACAGTTCTTTGAAAAAATCGATTTTTTGTTTTTGAACAACGTTGCCCCAATCCAAAGCTGCCTGCCGGCTTGAATAAGCGCCCCAGTCACGGTTCATTTCTTCCAGGCGGGAATAATACAGCTCCACCGAATCGGTAAAGATGGTAAAGATGACATCGTTTTCTTTCATCTCGAAATATTTTGCCAGCTTGATCGAAGCTAACAGGTTGGCGCAGGATGAAATGCCCAGATAGGGCAGTTTGCGAACTGCTTCCTCCGGGGCTCCCTGTTCAATGAGCCATTGTTGCCCCTCCGGTTCGTTGAACAGCCGCAGCAGTCGCAGCGATTCTTCATCGTCGATTGCGGTGATGGCATCGGTGTTCTTCACATTGTGAATCCAGGGCACATGCTTGTCCCCGATTCCCTCTATGCGGTGCCCGCCAAAACCATTCATCAACAGAGTGGGACACTGCAATGCTTCCGCACCAACCACTTTAAGTAGCGGGAATTTCTCGCGCAGGTAATCGCCCGCAGCAATAGTTCCCGCCGAGCCGGTGGCGCTTACATAACCGCTCAGGTGCTCTCCTTCCCGACGAATTTTATGAAAAAGCTGTTCGATGGTGTAACCGGTCACCTCATAATGCCAGATGGCATTCCCGAACTGGTCGAATTGGTTGAAAATAAGATATTCATCACTTTCCGCTTCCAATTCATGACACTTGTCGTAAATTTCTTTCACGTTGCTCTCGCAGCCGGGAGTGGCATATACCTCGGCCCCTTTTTCGCGCAACCAATCAAAGCGTTCCTGGCTCATTTCTTCCGGCAAAATTGCTACCGCGTGCACATCCATCAGCGCCGAATTAAAAACACCGCCGCGGCAATAATTCCCGGTGCTGGGCCACACCGCCTTGTGGTAATCAGGATTGAAACGACCGGCGACTAAATAGGGTGCCAGGCAGCCGTAGGTTGCGCCCACTTTGTGGGCACCGGTGGGGAAAAATTTACCCACCAGCCCGACAATCCGCGCTTTCACACCGGTGACTTCCCTGGGTATTTTTTCCGGAATGGTTTCCGGTTTCTTCATCTGCTCGAAGGTAGGCAAAACAATCCTGTGCTTTTTACATCGATTGATCGTTCGCCGGTTGTAATCTTCATTTTCAATCTTCCAATTCCATTGTTCCATTTCTGCTCCCGTTTTCTTTATTCATAAGTAAACAATCCGTCCGTACTGCTCAATAAATATACTTGAAAAAACGGTATGTGCAACGAAAAAAGGGAATAAAGTCCGGTAACGAAAGATAAAAATAGCTCAAGTATGTTTTTCAAGCCAGGGAGGCAGCAGAAGACAGGGAAGTATGTATGAACCTATCAATCTACAAATTTTATTTGAATTTTTTAAGGCAATCTCCCCGGTTTCAGTCTGAAAAAATTCTCACCATGCGCTGTTAAATATAAAAGGTTTAGCCGGTGAAAGATAGAATTTCAGCAAAAAGGTAAAAATTTAAAGAGATTTAAAATGTTTGATACCAGCAACATTTCGATTAAGCGGAAGATAACATTTATCATAATGGCTACTACTACAATTTCCTTTTTCATAGCAGGCATCTTTTTTATTTTAAATGAAAGATCTATCTATAAAAAGGAGTTAGCAAATAATACTGAAAATTTGGCCCGGATGCTGATAGATCACAGTCGCTCTGCCTTACTTTCTGCCGACCGGAATAATGCCGGAAAATGCTTATCTGTTTTACGTACCCAGAGAAACATTATCGCAGCGGCTATTTACAATCACCAAGGTGTGTTATTTGCTAAGTACCAACGACAGGGAGCCGAAGAAAATTTTCCTTTGAAACCCAGAAACAAACGATTGAATTTTACCAGCCTCTATTGTATGGTCACTTTACCGGTTAATGCCGGAAACGAGCAGATTGGCAGCATTTATATTAAAAGCGATCTCGAATCATTGAATTCCCGCTCTAACCGATATTTTATCATGATTTTTTTTACTGTTCTGTTGGCGACACTTATTGCTTTTTTGATTGTGATCAAGCTGCAAAAAATAGTTACGGTTCCCTTATTAAATTTAGTGGAGATAGTTAAGCAAATATCAGATGGAAACTACCAGATCCGCTTTAAAAGTGATAGATCAGATGAGATTGGTAAACTGGGAAAAGCAATCAACAGAATGATTGAAAAGATTAAAACCGGGATACGGGAAATTGAAAATGAGAACTGGTTCAAAACCGGACAAGCAGAACTGAACGACCACATGCGGGGAGAACTTGTGGTCGAAAAGTTGGCGCATAATGTTATCAACTTCTTAGCCCGATATTTGAACGTTCAGATTGCGGCAATTTATTTGCTCGGAGAGAATGGGAAACTGAAACTCACTTCCGGATATGCGATAAAGGGGCAAAGAAGCTACACGACTGAGTTTGAAATTGGCGAAGGATTGGTCGGGCAGGCGGCGTTTGAGAAGAAAAGCATTCTCCTGACGGATGTTCCTAATAATTATTTGCAAATAAATTCTGGATTAGGAGAGCAGAAACCGGATTCAATCTATATCTCACCATTTCTCTATGATAACCAGGTGATCGGTGTGATCGAATTAGGTTCCTTCGGCTATCCTTCCGAACTGCAACTTCAGTTTTTAGAACGGGTCACCGAAATCATCTCAATCAACTTTGTTAATGCTTGGTCTCACCAAAAATTAGAGCGGGCATTGGAGGACTCCCAGCAGAAAGCCGAAGAACTTCAGCGCCAGCAGGAAGAGCTTCGCCTGGTAAATGAACAGTTGGAAGAGCAGACTCGTGCACTCAGGGAATCCGAAAGCCGTTTGCAAGCCCAGCAGGAAGAATTGCAGCAAACCAATGAAGAGTTGGAAGAGCAGGCAAAAATGTTGCAGCAGCAGAAACAAATGCTTCGCAAGAAAAACGAAGACCTGGAAAAAGCGCAGAAACAGGTGGAAGAGAAAGCCCGGGCGCTTGAGCAATCGAATCGATACAAATCGGAATTCCTGGCAAACATGTCCCATGAATTGCGAACACCCTTAAACAGCCTCTTAATACTATCGAAGCTGTTAGCAGACAATAAAGACGGAAATCTTACCGAAAACCAGGTGAAATTTGCCCGGACCATTCACGGCGCCGGCAGCGACCTGCTGCGTTTAATTAACGATATTTTAGACTTGTCGAAAGTTGAAGCCGGGAAACTGGAACTGCTAATCGATCGGGTGGATGTAGGCGATATTGCCGCGCACTTGCAGCATGAATTTTCCTCGGTTGCCGGACAGAAGGGTTTAACTTTTGCTGTGAAAGTGGCGAAAACCGCACCCAAAACTCTTATAAGCGATCAGCAGCGGATTGAACAGGTGCTGAAAAACCTGGTCTCCAACGCAATTAAATTTACCGAAAAGGGCGGGGTGATGGTTAAAATCCACACACCCAATGGACGGATGAAACGAAAACACGCTGGTTCAAACGGGCATAGGTGTATTGCTTTTTCGGTCAGCGACACCGGTATTGGTATCCCGGCAGATAAGCAGCAATTGATTTTCGAAGCATTCCGGCAAGCAGACGGAACCACCCAGCGGAAATTCGGTGGCACCGGTCTGGGGCTTTCCATCTCCCGGGAACTGACCCGGCTGTTGGGTGGTGAAATTCATTTGCAAAGCAAAGAGGGAAAGGGAAGTACCTTCACCCTATATTTGCCGGAATCGATTGAGGACCCGAATTGCATTGAAACAGACAGTAAATCATCGGTGCATCCTGAAAAGATTGCCGGAAGCAATCCAAATAATGGAGAAAAGGAAACCAATCAAATTGCCGGGAATAGCAGTGAAAACAAAATTAAACTTCCGCCACCGGAATTAGCCGACGATCGTAATTCTCTGCTACCAGGTGACCATTCCGTTCTGATTATCGAACCGCGACCGGAGATGGCGCGGCTCCTGCAAAACGTTGCCAAAGAAAATGGATTTAAACATCTGTATGCAAGCAGTGGAACCGCCGGTCTGGCTTTGGTTG
The DNA here is from genome assembly GCA_002049825.1 of Candidatus Zhuqueibacterota bacterium 4484_188. Lineage (GTDB taxonomy): Bacteria > Calditrichota > Calditrichia > RBG-13-44-9 > RBG-13-44-9 > 4484-188. Next base: position 2,322 of record MVCZ01000075.1, on the reverse strand, counting down.
AAAAATATGTACCGACAGCAATTATTATTAATTTGGATTTGCCGGACAACCAAGGTTTTTCAACACTGCAAAAATTAAAAGAAAATCCTCGATGCCGTCATATTCCGGTTCATGTGATTTCGGATGCGGAATCCGGGAAAGAAGCCACCCGGATGGGTGCCCTCGGTATTTTGCGAACTCCAATTGATCTCGCCGAAACAAACAGTGCGTTTCAAAAAATCAACTCCTTTGTTTCCCGTGATGTAAAAAAACTTTTGCTTGTTGAAGATAATCAGATTGAGCGGGAAAGCATCGTTCAACTAGTCGGAAACGGTGATGTGGAAACTACCGCCGTCTCCTCGGGCATGGAAGCCCTGAAACTGCTGGAAACCGAATCGTTTGATTGTATGATTTTAGACCTGGGGCTCTCCGACATTTCCGGTTTTGAACTGTTGGAAAAATTAAAGAAAGAAGACCGGGTGGAAACGCCTCCCATAATCGTTCATACCGGAAGAGACCTTTCCCGCAAAGAAAAAACCATGCTGCAGCACCTAACTGAGCGCGTCATCATCAAGGGAGAAAATTCCGCCCAGCGGCTTCTGGACGAAACCAGCCTGTTTCTGCACCGTGTTGAAACTGACTTGCCCCCTGAAAAACAAAAAATCATCCGGATGGTACACGATAAAGAAACCATTCTGCAGGGCAAAAAAATTCTGCTGGTTGACGATGACATGCGCAATGCCTTTGCGCTCTCGAATTTCCTGGAACAAAAGGGAATGCATGTTATGATTGCAAAAAACGGTAAAGAGGGAATAGAAAAACTCCGGGATAATCCGGAAATAAATCTGGTGCTGATGGATATCATGATGCCGGAAATGGACGGTTACCAGGCGATGCGGGAAATTCGCCGGCAGGAAAGGTTCCACAAACTGCCCATTATTGCCCTCACTGCTAAAGCGATGAAAGGCGATAAAGAAAAATGTATTACTGCCGGCGCAAGCGATTATGTTTCCAAGCCGGTTGAATTGAATCATTTGTTAACACTTTTAAGAGTTTGGCTATACCAGTAGAACGAGGAATGATGGAAAGCGTTACCCCGGAAAATATTGAAGTTCGGCTTTTACTGGAATCGATTTACCTGAAATACGGATACGACTTTCGGCGGTACGCCAGAGCTTCGCTCAAACGGCGAATTGCCCAGCGCATTTCCAGGGATGGGCTGGAAAGCATTTCGCATCTGCAACATAAAATATTGTATGACATCAATTTTTTCGAGCGGCTTCTGCAAGACCTCTCGATCAACACAACCGAAATGTTTCGTAATCCTTCGTTTTTCAGGGCACTGCGCACAAAAGTATTACCGGAATTGAAAAAACTCCCGGCGGTTAAAATCTGGGTAGCCGGGTGTTCTACCGGTGAAGAGGTGTATTCGCTGGCAATTTTGCTACAGGAAGAAGGATTGTACGAAAAAACGCTCATTTACGCCACCGATTTCAACCAGGCGGTGCTACAAAAGGCAAAAGATGGTATTTTTCCGGTTGACCGAATCCAGGAATATACGCTCAATTATCAAAAATCCGGTGGCGTGGAGTCCTTTGCGGATTACTATACTGCCGGTTATGATTCTGCAATAATCAAAAAATCATTAAATGAAAATATTGTGTTTGCCGACCACAACCTGGTAACCGACTCGGTTTTTGGTGAGATGCATTTAATTTTGTGCCGGAATGTATTGATTTATTTTAACCGTGATTTGCAGGATCGCGTTTTTGAGCTTTTCAGCGATAGCTTGACGGATTCGCAGAACCATCTGACCGAGTTTCTGGGGAGCATCTCACCGCTTCCGGTGAAACAGGCAGAAGACAAAGAGCCAATCAAAGCCGGAACTATTTACCTGGCGCCGCCGGACTATCATCTGCTGGTAGAAAATGACCACACATTTTCGCTCTCTGTTTCGGAAAAAGTAAATTACGCACGCCCGGCTATCGACGTGTTGTTCGAAACCGCAGCGGAGGTTTATGGTGATAAACTTATCGGTATTATCTTCAGCGGCGCAAACCGGGATGGGAGTAGCGGGTTGCACACGATAAAAAAACACGGTGGGTACACCGTCGTACAGGATCCCTCTACCGCTTTGGCTGACCAGATGCCCCGTGCGGCGATTGCTGCCACAACGGTCGACCAGGCACTTTCCGTCTCACAATTAATTTCCTTTTTAAGAAGCATAAACCAAAATGTACTACAATGAATCATGAAAGAAATGTCACTGACATCATGTAAGACCTCAATCACGGTTGAAAAGGTAAGTACGCCGTCATTGCGAGGAGTGAAACGACGAAGCCT
>MVCZ01000074.1 GCA_002049825.1 Candidatus Zhuqueibacterota bacterium 4484_188 | reverse complement strand
CTTCCAGATTTTCCTGATTGAATCCTTCAAAAAATACAGGTTGCACTGGTCGGAGGTCATTACCCGTTCCTAATCCCACTGGTCCATATAAGCGGAGTGATCGTGGTCCAGAAAATAGTCCTTGCGAACAGCTTTCATGTCGGTACAAATGCCTTCACCGGCTTTGCAGCCAAATTATTTCAGCGCTACCCGTTTCCATTTGGTTGCTGCCTGCACCACTCCATTACTCCCTAAAACCTTTATCACCTTTTAATCGTCCTTAAAAAATCTTCCACCTCGGGAATTCCGCCCTGGTAAATAAGGTAACCGTTATAGGGTTCGCGCTCGGTAATTTCGCCGGCGATTGGCGTTAACATAATTTCTTTCACTTTTTTCAGGTCATCGGTTTGTCCCAATGCCCAGCCCAATTTTACATAAGCAACTTCGGGCAGCATATTTGCGGTGGGAATTACACCCAATTGCATCATCTCGCGTCCGGTTTCATAAACATACATCTGCACGTATCCCCAAAGCGTTTGTACGGTCATATAAACTGCAATTCCCTTATCCTGTGCCCGTTTCAAAGTTGGGTAGAGCGGTTTATTTACATGACCAAGACCGGTGCCGGCAATTACAATTCCCCGGTATCCGTTATCAATCAGAGAGTCGATAATATCCGGCTGCATGTTCGGGTAATAGTAAACAATAGAAACCTTTTCTTCGAACGCATTATTTATAATGACCTCTCGATCGGATCGGCGGCGTTTATAATCGCTGCGTAAGGGAGTGATTTTTTCTTTATTCACCATGGCAATGGGAATATCGCCAATTGTGCGGAAGGTAGAGCGGTAACTGGAGTGCATTTTACGCACCCGTGTTCCGCGATGCAGCAAAGCATACTGGTCGGAAGTAGGACCAAACATGCAAACCGTGACCTCGGCAATATCGCTTTCTGCGGCTGTTTTTACAGAATGGATCAGGTTCAGCGCGGCATCGGAAGAGGGGCGGTCTGAGGAACGCTGCGAGCCGACCATGACAATTGGAACCGGTGAATTCTGCACCATAAAGGAAAGAATGGCGGCAGTGTGGTGCATGGTATCAGTGCCGTGTCCGATTACAATACCGTGGATTCCGTTTTTAATTTCTTCCCCGATTACTTTTGCAGTTCCAATCCACTGTTCAGGACCCATATTTTCGCTGAAGACTCCGTAGAGCTTTTCCGTTTTCAAATTGCAGTAATCAGCTAACTCCGGCACGGAGCCGTATAATTCGCCGGGAGAAAATGCGGGAATTACTGCGCCGGTGCGGTAGTCGAGCCGGCTGGCAATTGTTCCTCCGGTTCCTAACAGCTTAATATTGGGTTTTCCCGGGTCGTAGGGGAAATCCTGTTCCGGAATTTTGTAGTGTGCTTCCTTACGACCGATTTCTTTGATTTCCTGAATAGTATTTACAGCAATTCCGACATTATAGCCGTTGCGTAATTTTATCACCACGTGGTGTGCATCAGCCGTTTCCGAACGGGGCAGAATAATTCCGGTAAAGGAGCCGCGCGTGGTCTGAATTTCAACATCGCTCCATACCTGCACGCCATTTTCTTTAAGTACGCTTAATGCAGGCTCTCGGTATCCTTTATTTGCATCACTCATTTTTGCCTCCATTCGCTCGCAGTAAATTCCATAAAAATTGGTTCACCGTTTTTGCCGGGAGCTGTCCCCGGCATTTTTCCATAACCTTTCCCATTACGAAACGGTGCTTTTTCTCTAAAACAGCAATGTTGGGCAGTTCATTTTTTATGATGGAATTTATGATTGAAGAAAGCTCTGATTCTTTAATTTTAGGCGGAATGAATTGTTCAATCTCTTGCGCAAGGTCAAAGATTTTTCCCTGTAAAAATTCCTCTAACAGTTCTTCGCCCTTCTCTAACAGCGCCGGTTGTTTGGCTGCATGGGAGAAGAAAAGTTCCCAGACTTCGCCGGTTAGTTTTTCAATAGGCAAACCGGCACGCTGCCAGGCTTTGGATGTTTCAAAAAGGTAGCGGGCTGTCCATTTGGGTGAAATTTTGTATTTGTCGATTATCGTCTCAAAAAGTATTGCCCGCGGCGAGGAGGCTATGGGAATAATTAGATGTTCCGGCACTCCTAATTTGCGGTATTTTTTCTCGCGTTCCCACAGGGGCGGCGGCACGTTTTCGCGAAGCCGGTTAATATGGGATTCGGTTATTTCAAGCGGCGGTAAATCTGTATCCGGGTACATGCGGTCGGCGCCGGGGAGAATTCTTTCGAAACCATTTGTACCGTCAGCCAACGCCTGCCGCGTTTCGCTGGGAATGCCGATGGCGGCTTCTTTTGCCCGGATAATAATTTCCTGCACCGCAGTTTTTATATCCTCTTTATTGCCCCACACCAGGATTAAAGCATCGCGGGAGGTTGCATTAACTGTTTTGCGGATTTTGATGCTGGTAAAACCGTCAATGGTTTCTTCGGTAGTTTCAGAAGTAAGAATATTAGGCAGGCGGGTAAGGCAGGCAATTACTCTTACCCGATCTGAAATTTCTTTTGAAAACACCTTTCCCGTCTGGGTAGGATGGCTCAGAATTCCAAGGAAGCCCTTTAATTTTACGCAATGCACTTCCTCATTGCGTTTAATAGCCTGGCGAATCGGATCCCAGGAAGTATTGGTAAGCAAGTTGGTAACATTTGCCGATTCAGCCTGAAAGGTTTCCGCGGTAATACCGCGGCTGTGTAATTCGTCCCGGATTTTAAGCAGCGAATATTGACGCAGAACCTCATTGTAAATAAGCAAAGGGATAATGGGTATCCGGTGCACGCCTTTAATTTCGATTCGTGTTCCCCCGTTAATACTTACATTTACATCCTGGCGTGCGGCGCCGATGCCGGTGCGTACTTTACCGGTACTGCGAACCAGCCAGCGAAGCAGGTTGGCAACATCGGCAACTTCCTGCGGAGTGTGCATTTCCGGCTGAGTAACGGTTTCGATAAGCGGCATGCCCAGGCGGTCGGTGCGGTAAATCCGGGTGTGACCAACGTCAGAAACCTCCCGGCAGGAATCTTCCTCCAGTCCTAACTGAATCAAGCCGATTTTCCGGTCTTTGTAGGGAATCCAGCCGTCGATGCCGACAATGGTAGTGCGCTGAAAACCAGTGGGAATACTGCCGTCCAAATACTGCTTGCGGGCGATGTGGATTTCGCTCACCAATTTATAGTTCATCAGCATGGCAATTTCCAGCGCAATATCTAATGCCTGGCGGTTTATCATAAACGGCGGTGTATCATCAATCTCGTAGGTGCAAACCGTCTCGTTCTTAATTTGATAAATTATTTCTTTCCTGGTTTTGAATTCCATTAAAGCGGTGCCGTCGTATTCTCCTAATTCGGAAAGAGTAGGACGCATGTGCCGTAGAATTTCCGCATCATATTCTTCGCTGTAATGCCCGGCCGGACAGTGGCAAAACAGTTTCTTTTCGGTAAGCAACTGTTGATGAATTTCCAGACCGACTTTTAGTCCCAATTCGGCATAATCCGTTTCGGTCATCTCTTTAAATGGTTTTAGTAACAGGGGCATATACATTTTCCTGCAATATTTAATAGATCGTGGGGATTTAATAGGGCTTCATTTACTAATAAATGTGATGATTCTCTTCGCTCCGCAAGTCATTGCGAGCAGAGCGAAACAATTTTAAAAAATCAAGAGATTGTTTCATTGCTGGCTCCTAGCAATGACGATACTAATTAAGAAGATCATATAATCTTGTTAAATAGTAAGCTAGAAAAATATTTTGCTGTGCAAAGGGAATAATCATTATAAATAATATACTTAATACCCTAAAGTCTGTTTTTTCGAATTTCCGTGAGTAATGCTATTTACGTATTACGAATTAAAATATAAAAATGTGTTTTTTATTTAAATTAGCCCTCCTGAATCAACATAGTCACCAATTTCTTTTCTTGATATTCATTAGTATTTTAAAAATTGAAGCATAATAAATATTGTGAAATAAAAACATATTTTATTAAATGTTCAGTACTAAAATCAATACTAAATAAAGCAGTGGTGAGATCAAAGGCAAGGGGAAAGAAAATTGGTTTTTACCGAAGTTCAGTTGCCCCAGGCTTTTCTCGTAAGGATCACTTTATGAAGCCCAATTTCCGGATGGACACTAAATTGAATGGGTGAATTTTTGACTTGCAAAGGGAAGCATTCTGAAAACAGGTTTGACATCCCCCTTAATCCCCTTTCGAAGGGGTAATTTCCCCGGGAGGTTCGTTTGCACAGGGGAATATTCGCTTTCCCGGATGGCTCTAAATAAAATTCCCCTTGGAAGTGGGATTAAGGGGGATGTAACGTAAATGTTAAACATCACTCACGGGTGGTAAAGTCATTGCGATCCTGGCTTGCCGGGAGAAGCAATCCTAGGATAAGTAACGAGATTGCTTCGTCGTTTCACTCCTCGCAATGACATTTTCACCCGTGATTGAGGTCTTACACGTAAATTTCCTTTCCCCTTGCCTTCAGCAGTAGCCTTTCGTAAGCTTGCCGCCATGTTGGCGGAAACAGAAAAAGACATCTTTAGCGGGTTGTCGGTTTGAAAGGAAAGAACCGCTCCGGCTTCGAAAATCAGTTGCGGCGGAATATTCTGAGGGCGCTCAGCGACACCACCGTGGGTTCGGTGCAGCGCTTCTTCGGGCGGCTGGTGGTATTTTTCCCCAAAGAAATTGACTGGACGGCAGTGCAGGCACGGTTGAAAACCGTCTTCGGAGTCGCCAATTTTTCCCCGGCGATTTTTACCGAACAAAATGAGGAAGAAATAACTGCTGCCGCTCTCTCCCTGATGAAAGAACGTAAATATGACAGCTTCCGGGTAACCACCAAACGGGGGCAGAAAGAATTTCCGATCAACTCACAGGAGATGAATATTCGGGTGGGCAGTGCTGTTCAGAAAATGAGCGGCGCCAGGGTAGATTTAACCAATCCCGAAGTGACTTGCTATATTGAAATATTTAACAAAAATGCACTGGTGTACGCGGAAAAAATTCCCGGTGCCGGCGGTTTGCCCTCCGGGGTCAGCGAGAAAGCGGTGGCGCTGCTTTCCTCGGGAATCGATTCGCCGGTTGCCGCCTGGAAAATGATGAAACGCGGTGTGCGGGTGGTGTTTGCGCATTTTCACAGCGTGCCCGCGACATCCGAAGCCTCGATCCGTAAAACCGAACGGATTGTGCAAGAGCTGACCCGCTACCAGTTCAAATCCCGGCTGTACCTGGTGCCGGTGCTGGAAATTCAGAATGAAATCCGGGTGGAAGCGCCTGAAGAATTGCGCCTGCTGCTGTTCCGGCGAATCATGATGAAATTAGCCGAAAAGCTTGCCGGGTATGAAAAAGCCACGGCATTGATTACCGGCGAGAGTGTTGGTCAGGTGGCATCGCAGACACTGAGTAATATTCACGCCATTTCCGCCGGAATCGAATTGCCGGTGCTGCGTCCGCTGGTGGGAGATGATAAAATCGAAATTATTGAAGTTGCGCAGAAGATTTCAACATTTGATATTTCCATCGAACCCCATGAAGACTGCTGCACACTCTTTGTGCCGGAACATCCGGAGACCCGCGCCCGCGCCCAAAAGCTCCGGGAGATTGAAGCACACCTGAACCTGGAACCACTCATCAGCGAAGCGATCAAGAAAACGGTGGTGAAGAAGTTTCAGCATCCGCTTCCTGCGCCCGTAAAAAAATAAATAAATATCATTGCTTTGGGGAGATATGGTCAATTTTGATTCGCTTTTTTGGAGACAAAAAAGAAGGGATGTTGCAATGCAAATGTAAAGAGGAGGCACAAAAAACGGAGGATCAACTCCGTAGTTTGGCACTGCAACATCCCTCATTTTTATTTACACCGCAACCTGTTTTGAGTTCCCTTGCTGAGAGGATTCCTGCCTTTTTGAAATCCTGTTTTCTCAATACCGGTCGTCTTTTTCGAACTGCTCGCAGGTTTCATCCAGGTGCACTTCGATATTGCGAAGCTGGCATTTGTAGTAGAAATCTTCCACTTCGCCCTTTTGCTCGCTCATGTGAATGAATGAAAGCCGGTGTTTGCAGAACTGGCAGGTTTTGGGAATCGCCGGGTGTTTCTGCTGGGCGGATGAAGCTATACCCACCCGGTAAAAAAACCGGGAAATGCTTTCGATGTAAAATGATACCTGCTGCAGGATTTTGCGAATCCGAAAAAGCAACAGAATCTGAAAGACAAACAGTACAATGACCGAGCAGACTAAAATACTAATTGTCAGTGGGTGATTGAAAAAGGCATTCATAATACGCTTCCATTCCTACTTCCTTGTATACAAACTTTAGTCCCTTAAAGTTCTTTCTCCTCGCAATTATTATCTTCGGCGTGGAAAGTGAAAAGTTTATAGAGTTGGA
>MVCZ01000073.1 GCA_002049825.1 Candidatus Zhuqueibacterota bacterium 4484_188 | reverse complement strand
GCCGCTAATTGGTGCCGGTAGCGGTAAAGCATTTCGCCGGAAAGGAAAAAGGTAGCCGGGGCACGAAACCGCTCCAGGATGTCCAGCACCTGACGGGTAACCGGTGGGTAAGGACCGTCGTCGAATGTCAGGAACAGCACTTTTTGTGCCCGGGGTAATTGCCAGATCAGGTTGGTGAACGCAGGAAAAATGATGTGCGCGAATTTTTTATGGAATAACACGTTTGCGATCCTTCCAGCTATATTTATGCAAAAATCCCATTAAACCGGCATAAAGAATGTACGGTACCTGAAACACTTCGCCCAATAAAAAATAAGACAACAAATCCAGCCGGTTCAGCACTTTCAGCGCCTTCAAAATAATCAAAAACTCCGGAACCATCTTTAGTAAAATTCCGATCAGGAAAAATCGAATATCTACAAATCCCGCCACAGCCGCGGGGAGGCAAAAAAGCGTTTGCAGGTAAAACAGGTAAATCGAAAAAAGCATGGCGGAGATCCATTTGGAAGGGTAATGAATCGATTTGGATGCCCAGCGCGCCCGCTGGTTTAAAAATCCGCTGACAGAATTCACCGGGGTAGTGTAGTTGATTGTTTTCGGATCGAGCGAATATTTCACCTGCCAGTCGGTGCGGCTGTGAATATTCTGCATCAGCAAATCGTCGTCGCCGCTGGGCAGGTGCAGGTGCCCATCGTACCCGCCTACTTCCTCGAATGCCTTGCGCCGGTAAGAAAGATTGCTGCCGTTGCACATAATCGGACGGTTGTTTGCGGCGCTCCCCACACCGCAAAAAACAATCCCGGCAAATTCCAGGGTTTGCAGTTTATGAAAAATGCGCTTTTCCGACTCGGGAAGAAAGGTCACCAAACCAGCCAGCAACCCGGTTCGCTCGTCGTATTGCGCCACCATGTTCATAATCCAGTCCGGCTGGGCGATGGTATCGGCATCAATGGTCATCACTATGTCGCTTTTTACCTGTTGCAGGGCAAATTTAAGCGCTTGTTTTTTAAACGTTGGCTGGTCGAGTGTCGGTTTGTGCCGCAGCAACTTAAAATTAGGTTTTTTCCGGATAAATTCCTGCACGACCTCTGCCGTGCTGTCGGAAGACTGATCATCAATAACAACAACCTCGAACCGGTCGCGGTGGTAAGTTTGTTTATCCAGGCTCTGCAGGCATTTGCCTATATTCGGCGCTTCGTTTCGTGCCGGTACTAACACCGAAACAGTCAAAAATTCTCCGGCTCCGCTAGGGGAAGTTCGAAACAGTCCAACAAAAAAATAGAAGATAACGGCGCTGTAAAAAGCGGCAAAAATGAGGTACACCCATTCCATTTCTCACCGCGCTTTCTGTTCATGTTTCATGGTCAAAATTCCACCTTTCAGTAACGACCGGATTCTACATGCTTGTAAAAGTCACTCCTTAACCGGACCACTGTTCACTTTCAAGTCCCAGCGCAATTTAAACACATAGTAACTTCCCACTAGTGCCGGCAGTAAAAAATTAATAACAAATATTAAAATGGCGGCATTAAAAGCGGCTGCATGCGGCACGCCAAAAATGGTATAATAAAAAACCGCCGCACCTTCGCGAATTCCCAAATCGGCAAAAGAAACCGGCAGGGCAATCTTGGTTATTAATACCGCATTGACCGCTAAGAATGAGTCGAAAATCGACACATTGGTAAATGCCAGCACTAAAGTATGATATTGAAAAAAGATGATGAGTACCCAGCTAAAACTTAACCCCAACATTGACAGCGAATCCCGGCGGCGGAAATTATCTAGGCAGGAAATAAAACTCTTGATTTTATCGCGTACCGGTAACATGGTGTTTATTCCGTAAAGGAAACTCCTGACCCAGTGCGGATTCAGGGTTACCAGCCAGACAAAAATCAGGAACAGCAGGCTGATGGTGAAAATGGGAAAAACAACAAACGGATGCCAATGAAAATGTGTCAATATGATAATGTTAAGCGACAACAAGCCGAGCGTCACAAACATGATGATGCCAAACAGTTTATCGATCACATTCAGACCGGTAATTACCAGGCGGTCGTATTGGTGCGCAGCAGGTATCGCCATTTGTAATATTGAATAAAAAAGTTGGGAAAAAGCAGTAGCGCACAGATCAATACGTCAAGCCAGTTGGCGCTGCGGAATGCCGACAAAATAGCATGTCCCTGGTTTACTTCCCGGTAAAGAACATACAGCAGGACACCACCGACTGCAATTTTCAACAGCAGCAGCAAATTCTTTTTACTCGTCACCATGCTCAGCCTAACTGCCAGAGTTTCAAACCGGTTTCCGGGTCAAATTTCCGAGTTACTAACCGGGAAGATTTTTCAATTAGTGCTTCGAAAGTAACGGCAACCTCTGCCTCGAACAAATGCCCGCCGATGGTATGAAATGTGGGTTCACCCAGGACCACATGAGCATGACAAAAAGGAAAACCGTCCACCAGGGAAATATTTCCCTGGAAGGAGAGCAATTCATAGGTCGCGGGAAATTTATTGCGTAAATACACCTTTGTCGCAAAATCAAAATACCCCAGTTCGACATTTTTCAATGCGCCAATCGCCCTGACAAAGCCGGTGTCGATTTTTTCCCGGGTAAAAAAACGAAGTAATGAATCGATTACCGGTTCTCCCCGCTGCAGCTTCAGTAAATATCTGTTTTCTTCCTGCAAATATTCCATTGTTACTTCTCTTCCGTCTTCCGTTTTTTAAACAATTTTCCCCGATGCACCTTGATATTTCCAATAAACAAAACGATAACTACAAAAAACCGGGAATTTTACTTTTCTCCCTGCCGGTAACAAAATTTAGAAAACATTTAAATTTAAATAAAGGCTTATTTCAAGTGTCTGCAAAATGAATATTTGGTGAATCCGGAAAATGGGGAGGCAACGGGAGTGGCAGTTTTACTACTATTGGTAAAGACGGGAAGAAGCGGAGTGATAGGGTAGTGATTACCTGGTAACGCCGGTTAGGTAGAGGAAGTTTTACATCCGGACATATTGTCGGGAGAACCCCGGACTTTAATTATTTTCGAAAAAAAATCTACAAAATATGTGCAAACATATAAAGCAATTCAATTTAGTTGCGATAATAAAATAGGTATTGCAAATTGGATGAGGCTTCATCGCATGCTTGAAAAAATATATTCCGAATGGCAGCATCGGGTAACAAAATCTTCCTCTTCTGACTGTCTTCCGTTATTCCAGCGTAAGGATTTGTTCATCAACATGCTGGAACTCATCTGTGCCCCGAACCCGGACATCCATTATCTTAATTATTTTAAAAATCGGGTCTTACTTTTCCTTTGTGCAAATGGACCTGGAGATCCCCCATCGCAACGTGCACACCATCGATTCAGACCGGATTGAAGGAAACATTATTTACCTGGATCATAATTTCAGCATCGTAAAAACCAATTCCACACTTTCCACCTACTTCGGGTATCAAAAGAATGAGGTTATCGGTAAAAACATTCAGACCCTGTTTAGCGATTCCAGCCGCACCATACTTCAACAGGTACTTAACAATCTGAAAAACAATTTTCGATTTAAAATGGACATCGAGGTGGAAGCCCTGAAGAAAAACGGTCAGAAATTTCAGGCTGTTCTTAAAGTTGCCCGGTTAAATACCAACCAGGTACCACCAAAATACTATGCCTACATTAAAGACAACACCTACATTTATGAGACCAAAAACGTACTGAATTTATTAAACATGGCTCTGGAGGGTGTCGGTGAGGGGATTTTCATTGTTCAAGCGGAACCGGAGGGACAAATTCTCTATGTCAACGAAGCGCTGGAAAAAATGAGTGGTTTCACCCGCCATCAGCTCCTGGGAAAACCGCTGGGTTTTCTGCGGGGATTGAAAGCAAACGAGGGTGTCGAACGCGAAATCATCACTGCTTCGCTGCAATCGGGCTGGATCGGCGAATTAGAGAACCATCACAAAAACGGAAATTCTTATATTGTTCAACTTCATACCCGCCCGATTAAAGATGAATACGGTAAAATAGTAGCAATCGTCGGCATCGAAAGGGACATTACCACCAACAAGGCTCGTGAAGCACAAATTGTATATCTGAAAAAATTTGTTGAAGACATTATCAATAATTTACCCCAGTTCGTAATCGTCACCGACCAGGAACAGAAGATCAAATTCTGGAATCAATCTATGGAGGAAGACCTGGGAATTGCTGCCAAAAACGCCATAGGGAAACGCATTCTGGATGTTTTACCGGAACTTCAGAAATCACATTTAGAGATTGCCGCAGCAAATGTAATCGAAAGCGGACAAATTTTCAGTAAAAAATTTATGGCTGACCTCAAAGGTAACGGCGAGCAGTATTTTAAACTCTACATTACACCCATACAGACGGATCAGGAAAGGCAACTTCTCTGGACACTTCTGGATATTACCAAGGAAGAATTGCTCAAAGTGCGTATCACCTGGCAGAATGCCCGGCTGAAATTCCTGGACAATTTTTCCCAGATTCTGAATGCACACCTGGATTTAAAATCGATTTTTGAGAGAATTGCCCACGAACTACGCGAAATTTTACCTTATTCAACCATCTCCTTCCTGCTTCCCCATGATTTGCAGAAGTTGCAATTCACATTGTATTTCTATTCCAGCGACGGCGAAGATACCTTCCCCCAAAAACAGATTATGGATTTTTCCGATTCAAAAATTTACCAGGACATTGTTGCTTCGCGTAAGTTGCAAATCGAGAATATCGAAACTGACAACCCGGAAAATATGCGGACAACCTCTCATCCGGAAAGAGACCCGAGACTGGGGCAAGTGGTTCATTTTCCCATTTGCTTTGAAAAAGAAATCCTGGGCATCCTGAACCTGGGACATACGGAAAGATTTTACTACAAACAGGACGACCTTGATTTTCTGCAACAAATTGCCAGCCATCTGGCTATCGCCCTGAAAAACAGTTTCTACTTTAACCTGGTTGAACTCCAGAATAAAAAATTATCCATCATCAACTCAATATACAAAGTGGGAAACACCTATTCCGATATTCCCCATATTTACCAGACTGTGTTGTGGGGTCTGCGTGCACTGCTTGGCTTCGATTTTGCTGTTTTTTATACCTCATCCGACGGAAAGAATTGGCAGAAAGTGTTTGCCGATCCGTCAAATAATTCGATTCCGGATTTTCTCGATCAACTCCGGCATTCCTACAAAAACAAAATTACTTTCTGGAACGAAACGACACCCGACAAATTAGGTGTTCGGGAGATCGGGGAAGAGATTTTTTCCGCTCACGGACTCTTCATCTGGGAACAATCCAAAGCATTGGGATATATTGGATTTCTGTCTTTTAATAATCAGATCGACGACCTTCCAAACCCCGACACGCTTGGGCTTATCGTTCATGATATTTTAAAACAGATGACGATCGTGGTCGATCAGCTTCATTTGTTCGAAAAGGTGAAGCAGTCCGAGAAGGAGTGGAAAACAACTTTTGATACGGTAAAGATTGGACTGGCGGTCATAGACAAACATTTCAGAATTTTAAAAACCAACCGGGCATTCAGAGAGTTCTGCGAGACCCGGGACGAGCAACTGATTGGACATACTTGCAAGGAAGTTTTTGGCGCCAATTCCAACGGGAACGACGAATTCATCAACAACCTGACACCGATCAAAGGTCAATCCAGCGAAACGGAATATTACGACAGCCATCTTAAGAAAAGATTCCATCGGACCTTTTACCCAATATTCGACAACGAGGATGTCTTCAGCGGCGGGGTGATTTCGCTCTATGATATTACCAAACAACACGAACAGGAAACGAAGATTAAATTTCTTTCCAAATTCCCCGAAACAAACCCCAACCTGGTTTTCAGCGTCGATCAGGACGGACAGATAATTTATATCAATCCCACTGCGCAAAGATTAATTGAACGCCTGAAATTAAAAGAGCACCAGGTAAAAAAATTGCTTCCGGGTGAAGTAAACACACTAATTAAGCATTTCGACGAACACCAGGAAACACATTTAGAGATTGAGCATCGTTATCGTAACCTGGTGTTTACCTATATCGTGTATCGTCCGCAGGACGACGATAATTTCTATTTTTACGGAACCGATATTACGGAGAAGATGGAACTGCAAAGGCAGTTGCTGCAAACAGAACGCATCCGGGCAGTGGGCGAGATGGCTGCCGGCGTAGCGCACGATTTCAACAACCTGCTGGCAACTATTCTGGGCAAAGCCCAGCTTATTATGCTGAAGACGGATAATGCAAACATCAAAGAGGAACTCCATGTTATTGAGAAAGCGGCGATCGACGGCGGTGAAATCGTTCAGCGAATTCAGGAGGTAACCCGTGAACAGCGCGACAGAAATTACCAACCCCTGGATGTCAACAAATTGATCCAGGAAAGCATCATCTTTTCGGCAAATAAACTAAAAGTCAGCACCCAGTTAAAAGGAAAGAAAGTCCATTTACATAGTAACCTGGACAAAGATTTAATCACCAAAGGAAACCCGGTGGAATTGAAAGAGGTATTTACCAACCTTCTTCTCAATGCGTACGATGCCATGCCCAATGGCGGGGATTTGTACATTTCCGGCAGCAAAACCAGCGACGGGAATATCCAGATAGTTATTCGGGATACCGGCACCGGAATGAGTGAAGAAATTAAAAACAAAATTTTCAATCCTTTCTTCACCACCAAAGGGGAAAAAGGAACCGGTTTGGGGTTGAGTATTGTTTATAATACCATAACCGCTCACGGTGGTCATATCAAATTAGATTCGGAATTGAATAAGGGTTCAACTTTTACTATCCTCCTTCCCTCCACCAAGGAAGAAATTGATCAAAAATCGGCACCGATTGAACAATTGCAGGAAAATTTCGGGCGTCTGCGATTGCTCATTGTGGATGATGAACCGGAATTACTGGATACCATGGCAGAGATTTTACGTCTAAAGTTCCAAAGCGTAGAAATTGCCGACAGTGGGCAATCGGCACTTAAAAAGATTGGTTCTGCCCGTTTCGATGTGGTGTTAACTGATCTGGGTATGCCGGAAATGTCCGGGTGGGAACTAGCGGAAAAAGTGAAAGAAAAATCACCAAAATCGCATGTTATCCTGGTTACCGGTTGGGGCGACCAGGCACGGGAAGAACTGAAGCACCACCCCCACGTGGACGAAATCCTGGCAAAACCCTACGATCTGAACGACCTCATCAATAAAATTAACAAAATATCTCAGAATTAAATGCCGGATGCCAGCCCTTCGACTACGCTCAGGACAAGCAAGCGGTAGCCGAATGACGCCGCAGGCAAATGACACGAAGTAAATGCTGGCGCAGCCCAATGACGACCAGGCGAGCGCAAAAGGACATGTCCCAATCCCCTGTAAAAGGGTCACCGCCTAATTTTTTTCGACCGGCGCCCGGGCAATCATCCACGAGTAGAGAAAGACAAAAATGGCGCCACTGCTAATGCTTTGTATTTGCAGTGTAAGGAAAGACATCAGCCAAAATGCCAGTGCGCTAATGGCAACACCTTTAATAAACCAAAGTTGCGGATGTGCTTCCCGAGATTGGAGAATAAAGTAAACCCGGCGAAGAAAGAAGTAATAAATCCCCAGCAACAGCAAAAGTCCCACCGTACCCTGGTTTATAAAAACTTCCAAGTAGTCCGATTCCCAGCTTCTAAACTGACTTCTAAATAGAATTTTCCGCGACCTTAAACCGTGCCCAAACAGCATCGCTTGCCAATTTGCGATTTGCCAATCCTCTTGTATTAAATGCCGGGCGTCGCGCAAAATTTCACCCCGCCCGCTGGTTAAATCCGATGTGGTGGTGGTTGCTTTTTCCGGAGAAACCCAGGGATTTATCCGCGAATCCCGGGAAGAAAAAATGAGCACGATAATCAAAAGCGGAACAGTTATGATCATCAGCCACTGCCAGACTTGCCGTTGGTGATTTCCAACCCGCTGTTGCCGGAGATAGAGAAAAGCTAACAGGAACGGAGATAGAGAAAAGCTAACAGGAAAAATCCCAGGATTAAAGCCAGAAAAGCGCTGCGGGTAAAACTCCACCACAGGGCAAAAATCTGCAAAAGGACTGACAGTGCCAGGGCAATGCGTACCAGACGATTGGTTGAAAGTAAATAACCGGTTGTTATCGGAATCGAAAATACCATCAGGCTTGCCAGGGTAAAAGGTCCGCCGTAAAA
>MVCZ01000072.1 GCA_002049825.1 Candidatus Zhuqueibacterota bacterium 4484_188 | reverse complement strand
TTTTACAGCGATTTCAATATTTTCCTTAATTCAGGCAAATCTGGTTCTTTGCCGATTTGCCGGGCAACCTGGTAGGTGCGCTGGCGGCTTTTTTCAATCAGGCTAGCCTGATCTAAACGCACATTGCCCGAAACACTTTTTGCCGACATCATCCGCTCGGCACAGCTAACACTTTTTGCCGACATCATCCGCTCGGCACAGCTATAGCACGGATCCACCGCTGCCAGGGTGATAGTCACGTCCGCCACCTGCTGCCCGATGCAGGAGGCATAGAATGAGGGAATGTTGATATAGCTGGGTGCGCGCACCTTCAGACGCTCAGGATAATTGGTGCCGTTGGAGCGAATGTAGTGAATATCTTCCCCGCGTGGTGCTTCGTAGCGTCCGATTCCCTCGCCCGGGGGAATTTCTTTGATATCCAGCAGGTGATCACCCTTGGGGATTTGTTTCACCGCCTGACGTAAAATCTTGATTGATTCCAGCACTTCCAGCACCCGCAACAGAAATTTAGCGTACACATCGCCCTGTGGCAAAACCACCACATCCCAGTCCAGGTAAGGATAGGCGGCGTAGGGTTCGTCCCGGCGCACATCGATATCTACCCCGGAGGCGCGCGCCGTTGGACCAACCACGCAGTAGTCGATGGCGTCTTTTTTGGTGAGTGTGCCCACCCCGCCCAGGCGCGCTTTCAGAACCGGGTCGTCCTGAACCGCGTCAGCCAGCATCCGGATCTTCGGTTCCATTTCATCCAGCGTTTTCAACAATTCGGGGAATTTGCTGTCGTCCAGGTCCCGGCGGGTACCGCCGACTTTTAGCATACCGCAGCTTTGCCGGTTGCCGGTCAGGTATTCCATCATGTCCAGAATCGGCTCGCGGTACTTCCACACCCACATAAAAACCGTGTTGTAGCCGATAAAATGACCGGCTAATCCCGCCCACAACAGGTGACTGTGGATTCGCTCGATTTCACCGAGAATGGTGCGCAAATACTTGGCACGCTCGGGAATATCTACCTGCAGCAAATCTTCCACCGCGTTGCAGAAGCAAATCGTATGGGTGATTGAACAAATCCCGCAGATTCTTTCTACCAGGAACACCGTTTGATCGTAGGTTTTCTTTTGGGCTAACAACTCGATACCTTTGTGGATGTAACCGATATTCGCATCTATATCAACCACGGTTTCACCTTCTACGGTTAAGACAAAATTTTCCGGCTCGTCCTGAAGCGGATGAAACGGTCCGATGGGAATAACCGAGCGCATATAATTCTCCTTTTAAAATGAAAAATATCTTCAATAATCAATAATCAGTAAACTCTATGTCAGATGCCTGATACTGGATGTCGGATACCAGCCCTTCGACTCCCCATAGGGGCAGGCCGCTCAGGACAAGATGTTAGATGTAGTGGCAGGGACAGTTGGCAGGAGCAGTATTCTCGCACATTCAGTCAACAGCAAACATTCAATATCCAATATCCAACAATCAGCAACCAATGACCAATGACGCCCCGGCCTGCCGGGGCAAATGACAGCGAAGCGAAATGGCGGCTTTAGCCAAATGACCAATGACCACTGACCAATGACGGCTTCAGCCAAAAAAACTTACTTCGGAATGGGCAATTTGTGTTTCTCTTTGAACTTTTTCTGATCAAAGTCCTTGCGGAAAGGAAATTCGTGTTCGCCGATAAATTCCGCTTTTACCAGGCGTTTCAATTTGGGATGTCCGGTAAAAACCACGCCCAGAATTTCGTAGATTTCCCGTTCAATCCAGAGAGCGCCGGGAACGATGGATGCAATCGAATCCAGTTTAGGGTCATCCCGTGGTGCCAGCGTACGCACGGTGCAGATAAAATTGTCTCTGTCGAATGTAAAATGGTAAAGCACCTCGAATCCCTTTTGCACATCGACACCACTGGCGATGGAAAATTTTGCTCCCATTTTGCGGAAAATGACAAAAGCGATATCCTGTATATTTTCCCGCGGTACGCGGATATAAACCCGTTTTTCCGATCGCTGCTGATATTCCAGCGGTCCGGAATATCCCTTTTTTAATTCGATGATAAATTCGGGAATTGACATTCTATTCATACAATCCTCTCAGGTTGAGAATCCGGAAAACAACGTTTTGCCGGTTCAGATTTTTTGCAGAGCTTTAACCAGCGCCATAATCATAGTTTCCGGTTTCGGCGGACAACCGGGTACATAAACGAAAATAGCATTGGGATCAATTTCCTTTATTACCCGGTCTACCGGACCGGCGACGCTGTAAGCGTCTTTAAAAATTCCCATGCTGCAGGCGCAGGCGCCAATGCAGGCTACTACACACGGTTTAGGAACCTGCTGATATACTTCCTGCAGTCGCGATTTGATATGATAAGTAACCGGACCGCTCACCAGCAAGACATCGGCGTGTCGCGGGCTGACTACTAATTTAATACCAAAGCGTTCGACATCGAAACGCGGGGTCAGGCAGTCCAGAATTTCGATGTCGCAATTATTACATCCGCCGGTTCCCACATGATAAACCCAGGGTGATTTTTTTATCCATTTGGTTGATAATTTCGGCATGAGTTCAAACTCCGCTTATCTTCTGTTCGAGTTCATTCAAGGACGATCAATATCCTAAAAACATTAAAATCATGGCGACAACAGCTAACAGGGTGGCCCAACTCCAGAAAAATTTCATCGCCTGATCGATGCGAATCCTGGGATTAGTATTCTTAATCAGAACAACGATAACTACCACAACCAGGTACTTGAGCAGCGACCACAGAATTCCCCATTCGTGGAAACTGGTGCCGCCCCAGAAAAGACTGATGATGAACCAGGGAACCACTACGTAAAGCATTGCCTGCATTAGTTTAAAAATACCCAGCGCCGGACCGGAGTATTCCAGTAGCGGACCTTCCATGATTTCGCATTCGGCTTCTGCAATGTCGAACGGCACCTGACCTAATTTTGCCTGCAGGCACAGCAAGGCGACCACGAAAGCAAGGATCATGGAAGGCTGGGTCAGCAGCACACCATTGACCTGCTGGTATTGAATAATATCCCCTAAAGAAAAGGTGCCTACCTTGAACAGAACGGTTGCCACGGCAATAATAAAGGGCAATTCGTAACCAAGCATTAGCTTGATTTCCCGGGAAGCGCCAAGGATGCTCAGCGGGTTCCCCGAAGCAAATCCGCCCCAGACGATGCTCAACGGCGGAAGAATCATCAGGTACATAATCACCACTACATCGCCTACGAAGCGGAATTCCGGGTCGATGTTTGTTACGCCGATGATTGTTGCCAGAAGGGTGGTGGCGGTCAGCCCGAGCAGTGGTGCAAACAGAAACCCGGCTTTTTTCCCCGCAGAAGGAATCAATAATTCTTTGTGCCATAGTTTAAAAAAATCATAAAATGGTTGCAGGAAGGGTGGACCGGCGCGCCATTGTACCCGCGCCGAAACTTTACGGTCGACCCAGGTAACCACCAGCCCGAAAACACTTGTAAACAGTAATCCCGGGAAAACCAGGAAGGCTAAAATATACCATAATAAATTGTTCATTGACCAAACCCCGGATTAAATACAGTTGGAAACAAATTAAAAGAAATGCCCGCGAACTTCTTCCAGCGATTTCAGGTTGTGCCTGGCGCGTTCATGTCCGGCATCCAATTCTAACACCCGTTTGAAATTTTTGATGGAGAGGTCTAATTCTCCTTTCTTGTAATATGCCAACCCGAGTTGAAAATAGGCGGAAGCATCCTGGGGATTTTGTTTGACTACCATTTCGAAATTATTAATGGTTTGGCTGACATTTCCCAACTGGGCAAACGCCTCTCCCAGGTGGTAATAGGCGATCGTGAACTCAGGATTTATTTTTACCAATTTCCCCAGCATTTCGGTGGTTTTTTGCAGTTCACCGTGGTGGTAGTAGCACAGCCCCAGCCAGTAATAAGCCATCAAAAAGTCCGGATCGATACGGATGGTTCTTTGAAATTGCTTAATCGCTTCTTCGATACGGGCGCGGCGGTAGAATGCCAATCCCAACCCGTAGTAGGCACCCGCCTGGTTCGGTTTCACACCCAGGCAAAAGTTGTAGCGGTCAATTGCCTGGTCTAATTTCCCTAAACGGTAAAATAGATTAGCGATGTGCAAGCAAATTTCCGGTGTTCGCTTAATATTGTCTGCTTCCAGGAACATGTTTAGCGCTTCTTCAATTTTCCCTTCACTTTCCAGAAAAGTCGCCTGCTTTAGCTTATTTTGGTAATCTTCGACTTCCTTGTTGAAGGCGGAACCGCACTCCTTGCAGAACTTTGAGTCATCCGTATTCTCAGTTTGGCAAACCGGGCACTTCATGAATGTCTCCTTTAATTTACTCTATTTCTGTCTGGTTGATTTTCTTTGAATCATTGAGCGGAATCGTTCGTGCTATCCGCAAAAAATGAAAGCGCTTCAAATAGCGATTTACCGATTATGTTCGCCGGACGATTGACCGCGCCACAATTCGACCGCCTACCATGATTTCGGGAATGGTTTGCGGTGTCAGTTCGACAAATTGCAACGCGCCGCTGGGACAGGCGGAAACACAGCGCGGCTTTAATCCTTCTTCCACCCGATCGATACACAGGTCGCATTTGGGAGAAATATGCCGGGTAAATTCGTAGCCGATAACGCCGAACGGACAGGCAAGCGCGCAGGAATGGCAGCCGATGCAAAGCAGGTTTGCCCGACGCACGTAACCATGTTCGTCCTGGAAAAGCGCATCAGTAGGGCAAACCGCCAGGCAGGCGGGATTCAGGCAGTGACGGCAATTCGCCGGAATGCGCGCGGTTTCCTCAACTTCTGCCGATACCAGGTTGGTCTGTGGCAAACTCACCCTCCATCATGCGGCGTGCCGGCGGATAGTGTGAATACGCCGTCACCAGATGGGCAGGCATATTTTTCACAAGATTGGTTTTGAACATTGCCCGGTCTTTGTTCATCGTGATATTAAAATATTGTTCCGGCTGAAAATTCAATTCCTCCGCCAGCGACTGCGCAATCGAGAGTTGTTCGTCAACACAATCTTTTTGCGCCCAACTGGCGTGCCGGGTCAGGAAACCATCTTTGTACTGGGTAACATGATCTGCCGGCAGAAACCACACGCCCTTTTTCTGATTTAATTCGTTTAATTTTGTTAAATAGTAATCTGTTTCCGCT
>MVCZ01000071.1 GCA_002049825.1 Candidatus Zhuqueibacterota bacterium 4484_188 | reverse complement strand
GTACTGGTGCGGAAGAGCATTTCGTCAACCGCGGTTTTGTACTGCTCCCATTTCTCCCGGTTGCGCCAGTCTTCCTCGGTAATTTTCCACTGTTTGTAGGGCGTATTTTGCCGGGCTTCGAATCGTTTGAGTTGTTCATCCCTATCAATTTGCAGCCAGAATTTAATGAGCACCGTACCGAAATTGGCTAACTGTTCTTCCATCTCATTAATCTCACGATAGCCGCGTTTCCACTCCTCTTCCGTGCAGAATCCCTCGATGCGTTCCACCAATACCCTGCCGTACCAGGTGCGGTCGAAAATGGCAATGTGTCCCGCCTTGGGAATGTTAATCCAGAAGCGCCAAAGGTGGTGATGCGCTTTTTCAATATCGTTGGGTGCGGCAATGGGAATGACCTCGTAGCCGCGAGGGTCCATTCCCCGCACCAGCCGTTTGATGTTCCCGCCCTTGCCGGCGGCATCCTGTCCCTCGAAAACAATAATCACCGGCAGCCGTTTAAGATATGCTTCATGCTCCAGGTCGTGAATCCGCCGCTGGTATTTTTTTAGTGCTGCTACATATTCCTCCCGGGATAGGGAAAGGTTCAAATCCACTTTATCCAGAATGGAAGAAGACAGGTTTTTCAAACGGGGAGTATTCTTGTGGCTGGTTATTTTCTGCTGCCTGGAATTTTCTTTTTCAGCGATTTTTGCCTCCAGTGCATCGATGACCGTCTGGAAAATTTTGATCGTGGCAAAACGCCGGTCGTGCGACTCCACAATTGTCCAGGGTGCAAAATCGGTGTCGGTTTTTGCCAGCATTTCTTCGGTGGCTTGCAGGTATTTGTCGTACTGCTGGTGATGTTTCCAGTCTTCATCGGTAACCTTCCAGGCGGTTGCCGGACTGCTTTGCAATTTTTTAAAGCGTTTCTTTTGCTCCTTTTTGGAAATGTGCAGGAAAAATTTGATAATCACGTTGCCGTCGTCGGCAAGTTGTCTTTCAAAGGAAGTTATTTCCGGGAAAGCCTTTCTCCACACTTTATTTGGCACATAATTATCGACCCGTTCCACCAGCACCCGTCCGTACCAACTGCGGTCGAAAATGGCGATTCGTCCCTTCGCAGATCGATTTTTTCCAGCATGGTTTTTCTCCGCAGGTATGGTAGAGCAAATTTTTAATTTTTGGCAAAATAATTTGACTCTGGTTTCAATTTTATGGCAAAATAATTACAGGCAAAATAATTTACTTTTGGTTTAAACTGAATAATTCATAGCCACGCTACAGGTTACGGAAACCGCTCCGCTAATTTCTGTAACGATCATAAAATTACCGGCAAAATTATTAATTTTGATTATTTTCTTACCACCGAAATCCTGATAAATATTTGAGAAATATATTGACTCAGCTTGGTTTATTTGCCATCCACAGAGTGGTCACAATCTGAAAAGTCACTGGTACATAGAGTTACATTAGTTTATTTTTAATCATTTTGCCGGTAATTATTTTGCCAAATATAGTTGTCGCCAGATTTTGGAATATCTTTAAATTTTGCTGCCGGTCAGTTTGCGAATTTCCTCCCACAGGTTCCGGTAGGCGAGCGAGGCACCGGATTTCGGCTGGCGTGCGGCAACCGGTTCCCGGTAAATTCCCATCTTTTCCACCTCGGCAGTGTAAGGAATCAAGGTGTTAAAAAAGTGTTTATGGTTTTCCGAAATTTCCGCCATGATTTCCCGGTGCATTTTTTTGCGTTTTTCAACCATGGAAAAGAACCCGAAAATTTTTGACCGCTTGAGTTGTTCGTCTTTGAAAAAATCTTCCAGCTTGCGGTAGGTGAGCAGCGAAAGAGTGGTGGGAATTACCGGCACCAGGATAATGTCAGCGGCGCGGAAAATATTTTCCGAGGCAAGGGTAATGTTCGGCGGACAGTCCAGGAAAACATACCGGTAGTCGGTGGCAAGCGGCTTCAGTACTTTTTTCAGCCGGTTCTGCGGTTTTTTCAGATTGTCCAGCACCAGGTCCAGGTTGCGGTAGGACATATCCGAAGGCAGCAGGTCTAAATTGGGATAATCGGTTTCCCTGATATTTCTATTTAAGGTTATACCGCCCTTCAGCAATTTTTTACTGCTGAATTTTTTCCGGGCACGGATTCGCAAATAGAAAGATGCCGAACCCTGCGGGTCCAGGTCGCACAAAAGGGTTTGAGCGCCTTCGCTTGCGGCAAGGTAGGCTAAATTGACCGAAGCGGCGGTTTTGCCTACACCGCCTTTGATACTATACAGTGCAATTACTGTCAAGAGGAACCTCCGTCACTTTTTTTCGCCGCAAAAAGATTCTGGTAAATCGCCCTGTTTTTTTTCCGACTGAAATTCCGGAAAATCTCGCTGAAATCCCGGCGAGCTTCCTTTTGTAATTGATATAGTTGCGTTACCAGCCCGCCCACCGCAACGGCAATCTGCGGGGAGTGGGTTTGGTCATTCAATTTTTCTTTCCAGAAATCTTCCAGGCGCTGGCGCTGAACGGAGTAGTCATTAAATTCCCCCAGGTTGTCCTGCAGCTTTTTTAGCTGCCCGATTAGTTTTTTCATCTCTGCCGGGGGAAACAACGAGGCAAAAAATTCCAGCAGGTAACGCAGTTTTTTGCATTCGATTCGCAGTCGGTGCAGTTCACTGTCCGGCGTCCCGTCGTCAATGCGGGAACCGATTTTCAGCACCTGCCGGTATTTTTTCAGGATGAATTTTTGAGCAGCGGGTTTTACCGGCGTCTCCCGGTTGCCGGTATTTTCGTGCTCATCCGGCGCGTAGGTTTGCAGAAAATTTTCCCATTCCTGCATGGTCTTGCCATAAAAATTTCCCTTCAAAAGCCTGACAACTTTCTTCAATTCGCTCTTTCGTTCCCGGGCAATCTGACCGAATAGCAGGTCTAATCCCGGGCGGATTTCCTCCGGCAGAAATTCCCGGTAGGTGTCTTTGTTCAATAAATAAACATCCAGGTCCCGCAGCCGGTTGGTTTGTTTCTGAATTTCAGCGAAATCGCTTTTAAATTTTTGACTGATGTTTTCCGGGAAAATTTCTTTTATCTGACCCAGCGCCGAACGTGTGCGGCGAATAGCAACCCGGAAATCGTGGAGAAATTCGCTGTCCGTATCTGCCAGGATCCCGGTTTCGTTTTGCCTGATGACCTGTGCCAGGTAAGTAAAAATTTTCACGCCTGCCTGCCCCAGGGTCATTTCAGGCGTTAACTGAATATCTAATTTGGATGAATATCTGCCCGGCTGGTAGCCGCTTATTTCGAGCGCTTCGTTCAAAATCGTTTTTTTGGCTGGCAAACATCCTAATGATCTGAGAAATTTTTCCAGTTCCCCGGCTTCCTGTTGGTAACCCCGCAGCGCAGCCACCCGCACTTCTTCACAAATACGCTGCCTGCTTTCCTGCTCGATTAGGTGCACACTCCCGGCGAAAACGTGCAGCACCGTTTTCCGGTCCCGGTTTAATATTCTGAAGTGGTCAAAATCTTCCTCCACGGTTACCAATTTCAACAGCGCCCGAACATCCAGCAGAGACCCCAGTTTTTCCCGGCAATCACCCGGCGGAAATTCCCACCAGAATTTGGGCGAATTCTCCACCTGGCAGGAAATTGTTTCCACGGTCGAACCGTCCTCCCGCTTTTGCAGCAGAATCCATTCCCCGGTCCGGACAAGCTGAAATCCCGCCCGGAACAGGCGCCAGTCGAATGTGTCGAAAAAACTGAAGTGCGCGCGCTGTTTCTTATCTCTTTTCAGGGAATAATGACCTCTTAGCTCACGGACAATTTCCCGGAGCGGGACAGTTTGGGGAATACGGTAGCGGGTTGTTTTCTGCATGTTTATTTTTCGTGAAAGATAAAAGTTTTGTTCGTAAATCCGCTTCCTGTTTACCAAAAATTCCCGGTCGATAAATCAGGCGGTCAATGATTCTTCCGGAACTTCTTCCAGCCGGGCTTTCAGGTAATTATATATATCAATCTGGGCGCGGAAATTGAGATTTTCAGGATTTTTGCGGTAGCGGTTTTTCTGTTTTTTATCGATGATGCGTGCTTTCTTCACATCCCGCCATTGCAGTTCAAAATATTCCTTCAACTCATTTTGCAATTCGGGATCGTAAACCGGGGTAGCGACCTCGACCCGGTTGTCCAGATTGCGAATCATCCAGTCCGCCGAGGAAAGAAAATATTTTTCTTCTCCGCCGTTGGCAAAAATAAACAGGCGCGAGTGTTCCAGGTATTTGTCCACGATGCTGATCACTTCGATGTTTTCACTGAAATCCGCTTCGCCGGGAACCAGCGAACAAATTCCGCGCACAATCATTTTGACTTGCACACCCGCCTGGCTTGCCTGGTACAGTTTGTTAATCATCTCTTTGTCAACCAGGCTGTTCAGTTTTACGTGGATATACGCCGGTTTACCTTCCTGGACGTTTTTCATTTCATTTTTAATTAATTTTATCAATCGCTTGCGCATATAAAAAGGCGACACAAGCAGGTGTTTATAGGTAAAATTTTTGTAATTGTGTTCCAGGAAGTTAAACACCTTGTCCACTTCACGGGTCAGCCGTTTATCGGCGGTGAGCAGGGAATGGTCGGCGTAGATTTTTGCGGTTGCTTCGTTGAAATTGCCGGTTCCGATAACCGCGTACTGTATTTTTTTATTCTCTTCTTCACCGGTAATTAAGCAGAGTTTGGCGTGAACTTTTAAGCCGGGAACACCGCTGATGATTTTTACGTTTTCCTCTTCTAACTTTCGTGTCCAGTAAATATTTGCTTCCTCGTCGAAACGCGCCTGCAGCTCCATCAGCACCGACACTGCCTTTCCGTTTCGGCTGGCATTGATCAGCGCATTGATTACCTTGGAATTTTTTGCCACCCGGTAGAGTGTCATTTTAATCGAAGTGACTTTCGGATCGATTGCCGCCTCGCGCAGTAGATCGATGATATAGTGAAAAGACTGGTAGGGATAATGCAGCAGCGAGTCTTTTTCCCGGATGGCGTTCAACAGGCTCACGTGGTGGCGAAAGTCCGGGTGAGGCAGCGGCGGCACCTTCTTGTAGCGATGTTTAGCGGCACCGATCTTGGGAAAATTGATAAAATCCCGGGCGTTATGGTAGCGGCTTCCTGGAATAAGATTGTCGAATTTCTTCAAATTGTTCTGTTTCAGGATAAAATGGAGTAAATCTTTGGGCATCTCCCGGTCGTAGACAAAGCGAACCGGCTGCCCCTTTTCCCGCTGTTTCAGCGATTTGGAGATTTTCTCGAAAAAACTCTTGGTCACGTCGTCCTGAATGTCCAGCTCGGCGTCCCGGGTTAGTTTGATGGTGTACGCTTCGATTGTATCGAAGTTAAAAATGGCAAAGATTTCCTTTAAACCGAAACGAATCACATTGTCCAGCAGGATCAGGTATTTTTTCTCACCGATTTTTGGCAGAATCACAAACCGTGGTAAAACGCCCACCGGCACTTCGATTAGTGCATATTTAGCGTCTTCGGGATGCGTATGGTGAGATAAATAGATCGCCAAATAAATAACCGCACTTTTCAGGTAGGGAAATTGAGAAACAGAGCCGAGCATGATTGGCACCAGGCTGGGGCGCACTTCTTCCTCAAAAAATTTCTGCACAAATTTTTCCTGTTCCGGGCTGAGTTGGGTTTCATCGATAATGAAAATTTTCTGTTCTTGCAGCTCGTGCAGAACTTTGCTAAAAATTCTGTCAAATTTGTCCCGCTGCTGAATCACAACCTCTTGAATCTCTTTTAAAATCTGCTTAGGTGTTCCACCCAAAATAGTTTTGGCTTTGATCCCGGCGTTTAAAATTCGTTTCATTGTGCCCACCCGGACACTGAAAAACTCATCTAAATTGGATGAATAAATTCCCAGAAAACGAACCCGTTCGATGAGCGGCACCTCCGGGTCCGTTCGATGAGCGGCACCTCCGGGTCGGCGGCTTCCTGTAGTACCCGCTCGTTGAAGGAAAGCCAGCTAATTTCGCGATTGATGTATTTGTTGTTTTCCGATTTCATATATGCTTATTCCGTTTGCGTTTTTGGTCGGTCAAACCGATTTATAAAGAAATGCGTTAGACGTCAACACAATGTAATAATATTTTTGGCGGAAGTAAATAAATTCGTTTATATCCAAAGTTTCCCGGGAAGGTTCGCCATAATTTTTCGCAAGGGTTTTTCCCGAATTCTCGCGATGGCTTTGTCCAAAGGCAGCCACTCTCGTTTTCTGAAATCTTCTTCCCAGGTTGGTTCCGAGGTTTCCACCTTCATTAGAAAAACATCCACCGTGCAGGTGCCGCCCCATTTTTGGTACTGGTAAGAACCCACCGGTTCCGGTGCAATTGTGCCGCGCACGCCCGCTTCTTCCAGGGCTTCTTTGACGGCTGATTCTGCCGGTGAAAACTCGGCTTCGACAATTCCCTTGGGAATAATCCAGCGCTTTCCTTTGCGGGAAGTGATAAGCAGCACCTGCAATTCCGCTCCCTGAAAACGGTAGGGAATTACCCCTGATTGCCGGTAAATTGAAAATTTCATTTTTTGCCCCGGGTTTTAAGAGGATTGGTAAAAATGACGATGCAAGTGTCACTCCCGCACAGGAATGTAATCCCTGAGTAGTTAGGGAGGGGAATCCAAAATCTTATCATTTCCATGGATTCCCGGCTAAGTCGGAAATGACAAATTTTTCTTGTTTATACATTTTCACAAAGCCTCTTCATCACGTGGAACAGATAGATCAATCAAATGGGTTTTAACCCCTTTCTTAATACAATCCACCGAATCCTGATTTTTTAAGATCCAACCGATTTTCTATTTGCCTTTTTTAATTCTTTAATCAGTTTTTCCAGGTTCTTTTTAATTTGTCCGAAATTTTCGATGATGCTTTCAATCTCTTCTTCCTTATTTCGTTGCTTGCTTTGCAACTGTGCCTCCCGGGCAATTTGCAGTGCCTGGGCTTTGTGTCCCTGTTCGCTTACTGCCCGGGCGATCCAGTATTTGCACTCCACCTGGTAACCGATAGAAGTAAATTTGTAATTTTCAATCTTATTTAAAATAGTCCTGAAAGCGGTTTCCACCTCCGGCCAGTTTCCGGATTGCGCCACGAGTCTGCCGCGAAAGTAGTAGTCGCTCAGGCTGGATGTCTTTTTACGCGACAAAATTTCCTCTAAAATGACTTCGGCATCTGCGTATTTCTTTTCATTGAATAATGCCATTAACAAAACATAGCTGGCTTCATTCGGCGCATAGCGTCCATGCTCGATGGCAAATCGCAACTGTTTGAGTCCCAGTTCCCGTTTATCGCGCATCCAGAATGTTATCAACCGAAGAAATTTTGATTTGGCAGTGCGCCAATAGTAATAGGAACCCAGAGCGGCGCCGATATAAAAATGCAGCCAGGGGTCATCTTTCTCTTTCAGCATTTTACCCGCCAGGTCTATAACCGTTTGTACATTTTCTTCCACTTCTTTTTGAAACTTGTTGAAACGGTAACTGCTCATCCAATTCTGGTAGGTTGCCGAGCGAAAAAAATAAGGCGCAGGGTGATTGGGATACGCCTGAACCAGACTGTCAAAAAGCGCCAGGCTTTCTTCGTAGCGGTCGTTAAAGGTGAGTTCGATTCCCCGGGCACCCGGTGGTAAAAATTTTTCATCCTGTTTTCTCTTTTTCGTTTGCCGGAATATTTATTCTCAGAACGCCAACAGCAAGGTAAAAATAAGCCAATTCCATAATACGCACCAAAAGCAATGTAAGGACTGTTCAGATGCGTAAAGAGATTCTTTTATTTTTTTCCCCGAATTTTGTTCCCGGAAACACGATTCCACTGTCGGGGGTATTTACCATTTTGGTATCTACTTAGCAAACTTATTAAATAATGTAAGAGCGAGAATCATGAAAATCTCGTAGCAATTAATTTTGCAGAAAGAAATATTGGATTTGACGAAGGAAAAAACAAAAATAGCTGAGTAATTACAAATACGAGATAAAATGGGTTTATAAAAAGATAGTG
>MVCZ01000070.1 GCA_002049825.1 Candidatus Zhuqueibacterota bacterium 4484_188 | reverse complement strand
CTGGGTCAGGCAATCCGGACATTGGTAGACCGTGAAATGCACCCTGGTAGCTACCAGGTAACATGGGATGGGAAAAATAATATTTACCAAACAGTTCCTACCGGTATTTATTTCTACCAGCTTCGCATTCAGGAAGTAAGTTTAGTGGGCAAAATGATTTTCATGGAATAAAGAACCATTTTTTAAGTTTTAATTATCCACGCAATCTGACTGTTCACCCTGCGGGAGACCGCTTCGCGTTTAGCGTGCGTGTGGCGGATTTGCAAAAAAGTGTCTGGCAGGAACAGGTGTGGTATTTTAGCCTGAAAGAAAAAGAACCGCGCCGGTTTACTATTTCGGAAGGAAACGACACACAACCGGAATGGTCGCCGGATGGATCCTGGCTGACTTTCGTTTCCGATCGCAAAATTTCTGATCAGGTAAATTCGAAGGTCATCGGGGAAAAGCAAATATGGGCAATTCCGGCGGATGGCGGGGAAGCACGACCCTGGACCTTCCTTAGCCGAGATGTCGAAGAATATTGCTGGAATCGGAACGGTAAAGCACTTTATGTTCTGACCAAAGCGGAAAAACCTCCCGCAGTATTCGTTAGGGAAAGCCAGCGTACAAAATTAAAATTCGAAGAAGTGGTTCGACACTCATTTGAAATAATCTCGAGTTTAAATTTTGCGGGAGCTACGGTGAAAAAAAATGAAATGTGCAATTTCCGGTGGAGGCAGTGAACCGGAAATAACAATGTTGAGTATTTAATTAGACGAGTACCTATTCCATCACAGGAAGTATTATCTTTGGCGGCTAAAGTTATAATCTCTTTACTTGATCCTTTGAAGACTCCAGGATACCAAGAATTTGGAGCTTTTTGTAGAGTTCTTTTTTAACAATCGGTTTGATTAAATAGGCATTGCAACCTTCGTTCGCAGCACGGAGTACATTCTGCCGGTCAGCCAGCCCGGTGGTCATAATAATTTTGCAGCGTTTTTCCGCGGGAATGTTTTCCTGTTCTTCCATCTCACGAATATTTTTCAGCACATCAATACCGTCTATCCGGGGCATAATTATATCAAGGAAAACCAGGTCGTATTTTTCCTCCGATTTTAGAGCTTCCTTAAATGCTTCCAATGCTTTTAACCCATCCACAGCTAAATCGCATCTTCCAAGGGGAATTAACAGTTTGAATAATAACCGTCGGGTAATAAATTCATCTTCGGTAATCAGAATTCGCATGACTTTGAAATTTTTTTGTTAAAACGGATTATAATAACAATCCGCTATACGGTAAAATTCAGTTTAATTATTCGTCACTATTATGAAAAACTTGACGTAGATTTAAGAAAATGAATGAATTGTGGAATGGTGGGTGTAGGGAACATCCGAAATAGGTATAGAGGTGATTGAGTTCGACCCGTTCTATTTTACCAGTAACATCTTCCTGATTCGGGTAAAACTGCCGGTGTTTTTCTCCGGGCTAAATGTAAGTGAATAGAAATAATATCCCGAGGGTAAACTTTTCGCAACAAAATCTACCCGATGGCTTCCGGCGGTTCTTTTCTCGTTGATTAGCAGCGCAATTTGCCGACCAAACATATCCAAAATTTTTAACTGAACAAATCCTTCCGCTGGTATTTGAAAGCGAATGGTGGTTCTTGAATTAAAAGGGTTGGGGTAGTTTTGCTCCAGTTGAAATCGGCTGAGCTGAGCAGCCGGTTTGTTCTGCGTGTTTGCATTGGAGAGGAAATCGTATTTCAGAATTGCGCCGCTATCGCCAACGGCATACCCGTTTTGCGGATCGCAAAAGGTAAGATCGAAAATCGCGCTATTTTCCGGTGTGGAAATTTCGCCCCATGTGGAACCGGTATCGGAAGTGAAAATAAACTTTCTCACGGTTCCCAGCGTCGCCCACCCTTCGGCAGCGGTTCGGAACGCCAGCGCCGAGGCAATGCCAAAAATTCCCAAAGTCTGATACTGCCAGCTGTCTCCCCCGTCAGTGCTGCACACAAAACTGCTGCCGAATTCCGGATCTCCGCCCACACCAACAATGTGTAATGAATCAATAATTTGAAGCTGATGAACCGGCTCCGGCCCAACACCCTGTGCCGACCAATTCTGCCCGCCGTTTACCGTTCGCCAGATAACTCCGGCAAGGTCATAGTGTCCCCCACAGGCAAAACCGTAGTTCACGTTGTAGAGCGCAAAATTAAAAACCGGAAAATGAGAAAATGTGGCGGTATCGATCCGAACCGGTGTCCAGTCCAGACCACCGTTGCGGGTTTGCAGAAAAACGTCCGGTAAACCACCGAGGTATCCGTTTACCGAATCAGAAAAGGAAATGCTTTTGATAAATTTATTTACCAGGGGATCCCCGGCATTCGACCAATGATCGCCACCGTCCTGAGTACGAAGCAGAATTGTACCAAAGATTGATGAAATATTCCACGAAACAGCCCAGCCGGTTTGCCGGTTTAGAAAAAATATGTCTACGATTTCGTTTTCGGTGCCGCTGTTTTGTAAAGCCCAGTTTTGTCCGCCATCAATCGTGTGAATAACCGTGCCCGAATCGCCGGCTGCCCAACCATGGAGACTATCCACAAAACAAACTGTTTTCAAAGTCTGGCGGGTCGGGCTGTTTATTTTTGTCCAGGTCCCGGAAACATTTCCCAAAACACCCGTAATCAGTACAAAAACGATGAATGATATAAAATTGCGCTTTCCCATTTTGTTTTGGTATTCCTTACCTCTGACCCGTACAAATGTAGTTTCATTCGTGGTAATTGGAAAGTATAAAATCATTTCACATGAATTCCCTGACTTCAGTTAAAATTTTAAAGCAAGTGCGGTGAATATCCGTTCATATTTTAAATCACCACAAAAGTGCAAGCAGTGAACAATTTTAGCCAACCGAAAACACAGTGTTTTTTTCGGGTAATAATGTAAATGATTTTCAGATAATTTTAGTGGTGGTTTGCCGGAATGAAAAAAGAAGTCATTCGTTTTGATATGATATCCGGAAAGGTTGCATCCCGGTATTCAGTATGAACTAAAACGAGGGAATTTGTGATTTTTTTTACCGAAGCAGCATTTTATTATTGCAATATTTAAAATATAATACTAATTTGAATAAGGTAAAAGCTGAAGCTCAACGGCTTCTGTCGATTTGATTTTTGATCGATAACGACTGAGCGGATGTGCCGAATCCTGTCCTCAAACTGCTCCTGGAGTCATGCGAATTCCGGCAGAATAATTCTTGCGACAATTCATTAAGGTATCATTGAATCGATATTCAAGCACAAGGAATATTTGTTGCATGGAAAAAATAGCAGAATGTGACAAATGTCATATTATTTTTCTGATGAAATGATAATATTCTTTAAAGGAGTTGACGATGGAGGATTTTCGAATAGCATTGTTTTTCCCGTACGGTTAATTACTTCATAGATTTTCCCCGTTCTCAGCCGGAATTCGCAAACTGAATTGTGTTCAGAAAAATATTGAAAAGTGTTTTCTATTCAGAGCATAAAAAGCAGTGCGGAATTTTCCAGCCTCATATTCGCACCGATGAGAGTGTGAAGCCAAATTTAAGTTCGGGAGTAAATTGTGGTTGCTTATATTGATATAAATGAAATGTCCTTCAAAAATTTTTCAATTGATTTTTTGCTGAAAGGTGACTTATAGGTTTTTCCCGACCGGATTGTGATTTGTACTCAAAATGATTCAGCGGGTTTACAGGTTGTAACATAGAAATTTTACAATGACAAATTGAGTGAATAAAAACGGTACTTTGGGGAGGTATGAGGTATATTGAAAGGAGGTGATATGGCAGAAAGAAATATGATTTATTTTCGTTTGCTGAAGGGAGTTTGGTCAGGCTTTCAGCAAGCCACCCGGAGTATATCTGCTTTCTTGTGAGCGTTTATTCTGACCGATTTCAGAAAATGGGTTGAGAGATGCGCCGGATTGAATGTTCGATATCCTGAAAAAGCATCTGTTTTTCCATGGAAGGAATTTTAAAAATCAAACAAATTTAAGGAGGTAATGATGAAAGGTAAATTGTCTCATCATTTTCAATCAATCGTGCAACTGTCCATACTCGCCGTATTGACAATTGTTTTTATTGGTTGGAGTGGGATGAATCAAGCTCAGGACCAGCATCGCGGCAGTAAAGCGGTTCAGGTGAATTACCAGGTACAAACTGTCGATGCGGAAACCGGTTCTGCACCACCGGCACAATTACCGACGGTGCGGAAACCGCTAAGTCCTTTAGAGCAGGCACTGCGCGAGGCACGTCGTGCGGGTGACGAGCAGAAAGTCCGCGAGATTGAAGCCCGCTTAAAAACCCGGCGTTCTGTGAATGGCGAAAGCCAGGGGGAAGCAATTCACCGGGTGAGCACGACCGTTGGGTACCCCGGAGAACCGAGCAGCAGTCAGTCGGTTCCACCTGGCATCTGGGGCGGCTCGCTGGATTGGGGAACGGACATCCATGTTCGCGGATCCAATACCGATTTCCGGGAATCCTACCCGGCAATGGCGACTGCATCTGACGGTACCATTTATATCGTTTGGGAAAATGTGGGCAGCACTCAGCCGCACAATTACCTGCAGGTTTATTATTCAACAGACGGCGGTGACAACTGGACTGCTTATGGCTGGTTTTCCAACCCCAGTTTCGATTTGGCGCAGCCTTCTTTGGCAATTGGCGAAGGGACCCAGGATTTGTTAATCATCGCGTACGTGGTTCAGGACGCTGTACCCCGACCTACACCGTTCCGGCCTACTATTCTTTTTGGGAAGGCTACGCCAAACCCAATGTCTGGACCGATTCCTACGACTTCAGCGGTTGGTATATTTACCTGACAGCAGAGGCTGCCTACAGTTCTGCTACGGGTAATTACAATATTGTTTTCTGGCGCAGCACCGACTTCGGCTCAACTTATGACGATCCGGCTCAGGTACCCTTGGGAAATAACGATCCCGATGCCTGGCGCGATCCTGACGGCAGTTACGGTGGTACCGGCAACGATGTATTTCTCGCCTGTTTTAACCAGTCCGACAGCACGCTTTATACGCTGATCAGCACTTCATTTGGTTCAAGTTGGTCCGACACGATTGCTATCTATAAAATGCCGGATATTCCGAATCATGCCGTTGATCCCGATATTGAAGCTTCTACGAATACTGATAATATTATGTTGTGCTGTACCAAATCGTTTTCCGGCAACGATAATATCGGACAGACTTATTCCCAGGATGGCGGGCAGACCTGGAGCTATCTGTATTCATTGGACGGTTACACCACCCTGGATGAATTCGCACCGGAATTGAATGCCAATGAAGGAGGAACAAGCTGGCATCTTACCTACACCAGCGATCATCATGTATTTTACAGCACCCGTATGCAGGATCTGAGTACGTTCTGGCAACCCACACCCGATATTGTTGATGACGCGCAGTATGCCAGT
>MVCZ01000069.1 GCA_002049825.1 Candidatus Zhuqueibacterota bacterium 4484_188 | reverse complement strand
ACATGCTGCATATCGGCGGCGTCGAGTATTTTTCGCACTTTGCGGCTTTCCTGCAACAGGTCGCCGCTGTCGATACGCACACCTTTCAGCGCCGGGCCTATCTTCACCGCATTCCGGGCACCCTGTTCGATATCGTAGGTATCGATGAGCAAAATGGTACTTTGCGGAAAGACTTTGTGGTAGGCACGGAAGGCATCCAATTCTTTGCCGAACGCCATGGTCCAGCTATGGGCGGCGGTGCCGTACACCGGAATCCCGAAGCGCATACCCGCCATCACGTTGGAACTACCCACGCAACCGGCGATGTAACTTGCCCGTGCCGCCAAAATACTGGCTTCCGGACCGTGCGCCCGGCGGGAGCCGAATTCCATCACCCCGCGCTGCCGACCATTGAGCGTTGCCGCCTGTACCACCCGTGCTGCTTTGCTGGCAATCAGGGTCTGAAAGTTGATCATCGACAGCAGGAACAGGTAGGAGCGGTTTTTGGGCATCTCGCGCACAAAAACTTCAAAAGTGGCATTATGATTATACCGGTTAGAAAAATACCCTAACAAGTCGACAATCAGTCCCTGCTGGTAGAGAGGTTCTTGAAGGGTCGGTTTCATTATCTGTTCCCAATTCTTATTTAAAATAAATTTCGCCGAAGGTTTCCGGTTAGTCAAGTATGAAATATTTCACAGCATTTGTAGCCTTTGGGAAGCGTTTTGTCCGAATCCGAACATAAAACGGAATAAGCAGAGTCGGGGAAATTCTATTCAATTTTAGGGTAAACGCGGAACTCCGGGATCAGGAAAAGGCAAAAACATGTTCCCGCTACGGAAAGAGGAGCGTCATTCGTTTTGGTCGTCCTTATCGTAAATATCGGGATACAATTCTTTTGCACAATCAGGACAAATACCGTGGCTAAAATCTGCTTCGGAGTGCTCGGTTATATACAATTCGATTGATTTCCAATAGCCGCTGTCGTCACGCACTTTTTTACAATGGGAACAGATGGGCAGCAAGCCGCTCAGGGTTTTTATTTTCCCCATCGCTTCCTGCAGTTCGCTAATCAGTTTTTCCCGCTCCTCAATCAGTTTGCCCTGGTTTTCATTAATTTCACTGAGTTGGAGATTCTTCTCTTTCAATTGATTGGTTTTTTCCGCCACCAGTTTTTCCAGTTTCCGCTGCTCATGTTTCATCCGCTGAGTGCGCCACTTGTAAACAACCACTAACAGCAGAAGTAACGATACGGAAACCAGTATCTTAAACCAGGCGGTGTCCCAGAAAGGAGGAGAAATATATATTTCAACTGCCGTGAAATTGGGGTTCCAAACGCCGTCGCTATTGGTGCCCTTCACTTTAAAAATATATTTACCCGGATCGAGATTGGTGTAGGTAACGAAATTTTTTGTGCCGGAGTAAATCCAATCTGAATCAAATCCCTCCATCATGTAGGCGTAGCGATTTTTAGCAGGATTCCTGAAATCCGGGGAGGAAAATTCAAAAGAGAAAAAATCATCCTGGTAGGAAAGTCGAAGCGGCGGGTTTTGATAGATTGGTCTCTCAAGCGGCACTTCTTTGTTAAAAACCCGGAAGGAAGTGATGCGAACCGGGGGCTGGTAATTTCCAAATTTCACAGAATCCGGATGAAAACGAATAAATCCCTGAGTGCTGGCGAAAATCACTTCGCCGGTGTGCAGCTTACATGCCCCTCCCTGGAATTCAAGATTATCAAAAACATCACTGGCGGTAAAATTCCGGAAGGATTTTTCACCCGGATCAAAGATAGTAATCCGTTTGGCAGTCGCTATCCACAAATGCCCGTGACCATCCGGCAGGCAACTGCGAACCAAATTGTCCGACAATCCGTTTTCCTCGGTAAAATGCCACCTTTGGTGCCAATCCATAAGGTAAACGATGAATCTTCGCAAATCGTGGTAATGTGATTGTGGCTTATTCCCTCCCGGTTTTGCGGATCGTATTTAAAAGAGGAAAAAATATACCGGGGAGCCAAACCGCCGGCGCCATCATTTTTTTCCAGCAGATTCAAACCACCGCTCACTGTTCCGATCCATAGTCGTCCAAGATGATCTTCATAAATCGAAGTAATGAATCCGTCGCTGATTCCTTCCGGTGCTGGCGCAACCGGGAAATGCCGAAAATGCCCGGTTTCCGGGGAAAGCATGTCTAACCCTTTCCCCCAGGTTCCTACCCATATATTTCCTTCATGGTCGGCATACAACACCGAGATATTACTATAACTCAGGTATTCGGATTCATTTTCCGCCTGGATATAGCGATTGAATCGTCCGGTTGAAAAATCAAACCGATTTAATCCCTGCGAAGTTGCCACCCACAAAAACCCTGACCGGTCCTGGCAAATATCCCACACAATATCGCTGGTCAAACTCGCCGGATTCGCCGCATCGTGGGTAAATCGCTGAAATGTATCGCTCTCATTATCGTATTTATTCAAACCACCGCCCCAGGTGCCGATCCACAGGGTGTGGTCACGGTCTTCGAAAACCGCATTCACAATGTTGTTGCTCAAACTGTTGGAGTCGCCGGGATGGTTCTGAAACAGGCAGACTTCGGTTTTGCGGTGATTATATTTACTGATGCCCTCGCCGGTACCAATCCAGAGAATCCCGGAATTATCTTCACACAATGCGCGCACCCAATCGTGGCTCAAACTTTCCGGGATTAACGGATCGTGCCGGAATACCGTAAATGTTCCCGTTACCGGGTCGAATTTGTTGAGCCCACCACGGTGTGTACCTATCCAGATTGTACCGTTCCGGTCCTGAAGCAAGGACATCACAATATCGTTGCTCAAACTTTTCGTGTCGCCGGCTTTGGAGCGAAAATTGGAGAATTGTTTCGTGACGGGATCAAACCGATTTAAACCGCCGCCCCAGGTGCCGATCCACAGGGTGCCATCCTTGTCAAACAGCAGACATTTGACATAATTGTTACTCAAGCTGGCAGGGTCATCCGGGTGATGTTCAAAATGTTCAAATTTGTTTTGCCGCCGGTCAAAATAAAAAAGCCCGTCTCCAAAAGTGCCAATCCACAAATTACCGAGCGAATCTTCCGCAATGGCATTCACCGCTCGCTGGCTTACTGATGACGAATCATTTGTTTTTAGATCAAAGTGTGTAAATTTCCTGTGCGTTCTGTCGAAACGGTCTAAACCGCCTGAGCTGCCAACCCACAGTTTTCCTTCGTTGTCCTGAAATATTTTCCAAATCCGGTTATGACTTAGACTATGCGGATCTTCGGGATTGTGGCGATATTGGATAAATTTTTCGGTGGTGCGGTCAAATTGGAAAAGTCCGCCGCTGTGCGTCCCCACCCAGATGAATCCGTCTTTGTCTTCGGTCAGGCACTGAATCCAGTTATCGGAAAGAACACCGGACTTGAAGGGAATATTTTTATATATTCGGAAATGATACCCGTCATAACGGTTCAAACCGTTCTGGGTTCCGAACCACATGAACCCGAACCGGTCCTGCAAAATTGCGGTTACCGAACTCTGGGAAAGACCATCGGCTATGTTAAGATGGTAGAAATAGATTGTTGGTTTTATCGCCAAAACCCGGGAAGGCAGCGTTAAAGACGAGATACAAAAAATCACGATAAGGAAAAGAGCATCTTTTATTAGGTATCTTTTCACAAGGCTCATTTTACCAATTCCGTATTAATTGAACATGAAACCTGAAAATCGGTTTAGAACACCTGAAAATAAAGACGATTTTCACTTTTTCCAACCTCTGAACAATTTTAGACTTTCACTGCCGGTAACTGCAATTTTCAGCCGGGATGCTCAAACCGATACAAAGGTTCGGGAAACATACTAAAAATTGTCCTTATCAGAAGATAAACCCTTACAAAAGGTTCAAATTATTGACCGGTTTAATAAATGCTTGAAACAATTTTTATGCTATCTGCTCCATACAACTGCCCATTTCTACCGTACAATGGAAAGCGAGTGAATTTTGCACTATGAGCGGGCAACTGCTTTCAGCAAACACTTCCTGAAAAAAAGTCAAACAGAAAGATTCCCGGTTTGAAACCAATGCAAAATTCCCTATATTTGGTCGCAAAACTTTTGAAGCGGAAAAAGATGAAAAACAGTGTTTCATTTTATACATTGGGATGCCGACTGAACCAGGCGGAAACGGCTACACTTCAAACAACCTTTGAAAGAAACGGTTACCGTGTAGTTGATTTCAAGGCACCGGCTGAGGTCGTGGTAGTGAATACCTGTACAGTTACCGAGAACGGCGATTCCGATACTCGTAAAATTGTGAACCGGATCAGACGGATGAATCCCGAGGCACAAGTCGCCCTGGTGGGTTGCCAGGCGCAGATTCAGCGGGAGAAGTTGCTTACTTTGCCAAACGTGCGCTGGGTGGTTGGCAATGCCCGCAAGATGGATTTAGCCAATATTGTGAACGAAACCTCCGGCGACCAAGCGCCACAGGTCATTACCCCGGTTATTCCCCGCAGCACATTTACCAGCCCGGTTGCCGGTATCGATCGCGACCATACCCGGGCGAACCTGAAAATCCAGGATGGCTGCGATTTCTTCTGTTCCTTCTGCGTGATTCCTTTTGCCCGTGGCAGGGCGCGTAGCCGGCTGTTCCCCGACCTGCTTAGCGAAGCAAAACAACTGATTGCCGCCGGGCACCGGGAAATTGTACTTACCGGGATTAACCTCGGCACTTACCGGGATGGGAATAAAACCC
Source organism: Candidatus Zhuqueibacterota bacterium 4484_188 (assembly GCA_002049825.1). Taxonomy (GTDB): domain Bacteria; phylum Calditrichota; class Calditrichia; order RBG-13-44-9; family RBG-13-44-9; genus 4484-188. The sequence goes on along the minus strand of MVCZ01000069.1, from coordinate 11,231 downwards.
TGCCGGATGTGATCGACGCCCTGGAAAAACTACCCGGTCTGGAGCGGGTGCGGATTTCTTCCATCGAGCCAACCACCATTCCCACCCGGCTGATCAGGCGGGCGGGAGAAAACAGTAACCTGTGCCGCCACTTTCACATTCCCCTGCAAAGCGGCAGCGACAAGATTCTGCAGGCAATGAATCGACGCTATTCGGTAGCAGAATTTTCCGATTTTATCCGACAGGTAAACGACGCGGTGCCCGGTGTCTGCCAGGGCACCGATGTGATGGTAGGCTTCCCCGGCGAAACCGATGTTCATTTCGACCAGACTTATTCCCTGCTTTCGGAGCTTCCGCTGGCATATTTTCACGTGTTCAGCTATTCGGAGCGCCCCTGGGTAAAAAGCCGGAAATTGGAACCAAAGGTTGTGCCGGAAATTATCGAAAGGCGAAGCCACATCCTGCGCGAACTCAGCGCCCGGAAACGCTATCAATATCTCCAGGCGCATGTAGGAACGGTGGAAACGGTTCTGTTCGAACAGCAAAAAAACGGCTACTGGAACGGATTGACCGACACCTACATCCGGGTTAAAGTAAAAACAGAAGGCAATCTGAAAAACCGGTTACTGCCAGTGCGATTGGTAGAAGCGGATAACCAGGCTATGATAGGAACACTTCAATGAAGACGGTTTATATAGAAACTTATGGCTGCCAGATGAACGAATATGACACCGAACTGGTGCGGGCGGTGCTGTCGGAACACCAATACCGGTTTGTGGAAAACGAGCGGGAAGCCGACATTGTTATGCTCAACACCTGTTCGGTGCGGGAAAATGCCAATCGGAAAGTATACAACCGTATTCACACCCTGCGCCACACCCGCAACGGAGACCCGGTATTAATCGGGGTTCTGGGCTGTATGGCAACCAATTTTCGCAAGAGTCTCCTGGACAACCGGCAGCTTAAAATAGATTTTATCGCCGGGCCGGACAGTTACAAGCGCCTGCCAAACCTGATTCGGCAGGTGGAACAGAAAGGCAGCAAAGCCTATGACGTGACCTTGTCCGAATTTGAAACCTATTCCGATGTTTACCCCAGGCGGGCTGGTGGTGTCAATGCCTGGGTGGCGGTAATGAGAGGCTGCAATAATTTCTGCACCTTTTGCGTGGTTCCCTACACCCGTGGACGCGAACGCAGCCGTTCCCCGCAGAACATTGTCGAAGAAGTGAAACGCCTTTCAGAAGAGGGTTTCCGGCAGGTAACCTTATTGGGACAAAATGTAAATTCCTACCGGTATGAAGAGGTAGATTTTGCCGGTTTATTGGAACAGGTAAGCCGTGTGGAAGGCATCCGCCGCCTCCGGTTCACCTCGCCGCACCCGAAAGATTTCCCGCACAGTCTGCTGCACGTGGTGGCGGAAAATCCCCGGGTGTGCAAACATATTCATCTGCCGCTGCAAGCCGGCAACGACCGCATACTGGAAATAATGAACCGCACCTACACCCAAAAGGAATATCTCGACCTGGTGGATAACATCCGTTCTCATTTCCCGGACATGGTTCTCACTACTGACATTATCGTAGGTTTTCCGTCCGAGACCGACCGTGAATTTGAAGACACGGTGAAAGTGATGGAAGCGGTGGAATTCGACTCGGCGTTTATTTTTAAATATTCGGAACGCCAGGGCACCATTGCCGCCCGGAAGTACCCGGACGATGTGAGCGAAGAGAAAAAAACCGAGCGGATTGTCCGGCTGAATGAAATCCAGAAAGCCCATTCCCTGAAAAAGAACCGGGCACACATCGGGCAAACTCTGGAGGTGCTGATTGAGCAAGAAAGCACCAGGCGCTCACCGGATGATTTCCAGGGCAGAACCGACGGCAACAAGCTGGTGATTTTTCCTGCCGGCAATTACCGCACCGGCGATTTTGTCGCAGTAAAAATTACCGATGCCACCGCGCATGTTGGGAGAGGTTGTTAAAAAAATGATACCTGATACTTGATGCCCAAACATTTGATTTCCGGTCTAAAATTGAAAACCGGCAAGCGGCGGACGAACTCAGTGCGGTACACCAGTACATGTATTTTCATTTTCGTTGTGACGACCAGGGCTACGACCTGTTAGCAGGGTTGTTCAAACGAACCGCCATCGAAGAGATGCTGCATATTGAGCGAATTTCCGAGCGTATTCTCTTTCTGAAAGGCGAAGTTGAACTGAAAGCTTCGGCAGAAGTGAGCAAGATTCACGAGGTAAAAGACATGCTGGAGCTTGCCAGCAAAATGGAACAGGACAGCGCCCGCGACTACAACCTGTGGGCGAACGAATGTGCCGCCAATGCCGATTCGGTTTCCAAGAAATTATTCGAGGATTTGGTGCTGGACGAGGAACGACATTACGACCAGTACGACACCGAAATGGATAACATGGCTAAATTCGGCGACCGGTATCTGGCGCTGCAATCGATTGAACGGAGTAAAAATATCTCTATGGGGAATGCCGAATAATCTGCCTGCCTTTCTGTGAAACGAAACAGTTTAATTTAGCAGACGGCTTGTAAAACCACTCTTTTATTTCTCCTCGTCGAGCAATCCGATGAGCGGCAACCTTTCCAGTAATTCCGCAGTGTGGGGCGCCCTTTTTAGCGCCGGGCTCAAATCCTGCCCGGCGTGGTGATCCGCCATGTGTTTTCCCTTCTGCCAGAGGAAACTGTTCGTTGCATCATAAACTTTCCCATTGGCAGCAATATAAACGGGCGCACCATTCTTTCCCGAATAGGATTTCAGCGATTCTTTGGTAAACTTTTTCATTCCGGTTCTCTCAAATTGTAAAAGAAGGGCCGGCGTGCCAGCCCTTCATGGTTTGGTTCGTGTTATTTAAAAAATTTGCCGACAAACGGCGACGTTTCGCCCAGGCGCAGAAAATGCCCGGAAGGTCCCTCGCCCAAAAATTCCGAGAACCAGGATTCGTGCTCAATTTCCTCGTTCAGAATCGCCAGGCATAATTCGTACGTCCGATGATCTTTACCGGCAGTCAGGTTGCAGATATGGCTATATCCGCGCACCGCGCATCGCTCGGCTTCAACCAACACTTTCAAAATCGCCTTCACATCCCGCGGATTGTCCGGCAGGATTGCCGGCGGACAGGCGGACATGTCGTGGAATTCCTTCATATCTTTGGGCAGTTCGCCGCCCAGTTCGTAAATTCGCGGCACCAACGCTTCAAAATGATTCCGGTCTTCAATCCGGGCGGTTTCGGCTATTTGCTTGACACCTTCTCCCTCCAAACCAATCAAATTGGCACGCAGAATTGTATAGTAATAAAATGTTGTCAATTCTGCCGCTGCATTCTTAACCAGCAGTTCCACCAATTGGTCAACATCCACGCCGGCGTTTTGCACCATTTCTCGTGCGACTCTTGCCATAATATTTCTCCTTCTTTTGTTTAACTGTAACGAATGAATTAAATGTTTTTGTTGTTAGTTTTAACTGTTGAATCATAGTTAATTATAATTTGTTCTTATATATTATTAATTACTATATAATAATAATTATCCTTCCCGGGCAAAAAAATTATTTTTTTTCCCGGCACTCCGCGCAAATCACATTAAAGTGAACACTGTAATCAATCAGATTATTTTCCCGGGTTACCGCCTTCGGAATTTTCAGGGCATCAAGTTCCGCATCTTCCAGGTCGATTACTTTTTTGCATTTTACACAAACAATATGATGATGCCGTTTCACCTTGGGATCGTAACGAAGCGTATTGTGCAGTGTGGTGACCAGCGATACAAGACCATGCTTTTGGAAGGTTTCCAGCGTTTTGTAAACCGTTGCCAGTGAAATGGTGGGATGGTCCGCGTGGAGTGTTTGATAAACCTTTTCCGGGCTGGGATGCGATGTGTCGTCCACCAGCGCCTGGTAAATCAACAACCGCTGCGGAGTAACACTAAGTCCCTCGCTGCGGCATTTCCCGATGAATTCACTTACCAATTTCTGTTTAACCGTTGCTTCCATGTATTTCCAAATTATTCGCAACTAATAATAATTATTAGATAATAAAAATATTTTAAGCAAATTGCAACACATTTTTAAATCATTTTGCAGCGGTTCTTTTCTCACTGTAATTGAAAATATCGGCAACAATTGAACCCTGTTTATTCCATCACCCCAAATTACTCATCGACAATGAGATTTTGAAAATCAATTATCTAAAAATCTTAAAGTTCTGGCATTTGTTCTTTCAACCATTTGGTGTCCACTGTTCCAATTCATTAATTATTCTTGTCATCAGTGTTCACCAGTGAGAATCAGTGGCAAATAAAGAATCCTGGATTAAACTTAATCATAAAAAATGAGCCTGCAAAAAAATCTCAAAATTTCGCCAATCAATTTCAAAATCTTTCATGTATCCCGAAGCATGATTTCTGACTTACTGTCCCCATCAGTGTAAATCGGTGTGCATCATTGGCTATTAAAAAAATACGTTCAAAATTATTGTAGCTCCCGATTTTTCCTTTTTGCAGTTACAGCGGCACTACCAATCGATGAGACATTTTTTCTGGCCAGATGTGGATTTATCCCAGGTGCTCGATCAAAATTTTCACCCCGATACCAATCAAAATTATTCCGCCGATTTTTTCCACCCAGCGTCCGAAAAGCAACCCGATTTTTTGACCGATCTTCATGCCGATAATGGTAAGCAGCATAGTGATAATGCCGATGAAGATTGCCGGGGCGACAATTTCCACACCCAGAATAGCAAGGCTTAAACCGATTGCCAGGGCATCGACGCTGGTAGCGAAAGAAAGCGTTACCAGGCGGAGTCCGCGTGTGGGATCGGAGACCTCCTGGCTGCGATGCTCCTGAAAAGACTCGTAAATCATTTTCCCGCCGATGAAACCGAGCAACCCAAAAGCAATCCAGTGGTCCCAGGCTTGAATGTAACCGGCGATGGACCGTCCCGCCAGCCAGCCGACCACCGGCATGAATGCCTGAAACAGCCCGAAGTGAAAACTGAGGCGGAAGTAATGGCGGGGCGTAATTTTTGGCAGGATAATTCCGGTGGTTACCGCCACCGCCAGGGCATCCATCGCCAGACCCAGCGCGATTCCGATAATAACAATTGTTGACACAAATTCTCTCTATCCCGATACAATTCAAACCGATGTATAAAAACTAACGGGTTAAAGAAACTTCGGCTTTCTTGCAACCCTCGTCAGTCAGTTTTAAAAATTGGTGCACCCGTTTCAGCAGATGTTCCTTTTCCCCCTGCTTCACAATCCGCTCAATAAACTGTGCATTCCAGTGCAGGTGCGCCGGTAAATGCCCGATGTGGCATTCTTGTTCTTCTTCCGGCATGCCCTGGTGATTCAGCAGGTGCACCACCAGCATTTCCAGGGCGAATTCAATGCGTTGTTTTGCCCGGCGGCGAGCCAGCGCCACCATTCCCCGATGCGGGGCAAAAAGAAAACTAAACATGAAAAGTATCCCCACTATGCTCGCCATGGAACCGGCAATGGAAACGTCGAACAGATGGGCAGTCCAGTAACCACCGATGGCTGCCAAAAAACCAATGCCACTGCTGAGGTATAACATGCTGACAATGCTGTCGGTAATCAAATAAGCGGCTGCGGGCGGACCAATCATCAACGCCACCACCAGGATGGAACCGACCGCCTCGAAGGCGCCCACTGCAGTTACCGAGACCAGCGTCATCAAACCGTAGTGAATTAATCCCGGGGCAAAACCCAGCGCTGCCGCCAGTTGTGCGTCAAAAGTGGCTAATTTTAATTCCTTGAAGAATACAACGATAAACGCCAGATTCAGCATCAAAATTCCACCCATTAAATACAGCGATTTGGGACCTATGTCTATTCCGAAAACAACCAGCCGGTCGAACGGCGCAAAAGCCAGTTCCCCCAGCAAGACGGCGTCGGTATCCAGGTGAACTTTCCCGGCATATCGGGAAATCAAAATCACCCCGATGCTGAACAGCAGCGGGAAAACCAGCCCGATTGCCGCGTCCTCTTTTACCAGGCGGGTGCGATTCAGCACTTCCACCAGGCTGACGGTTAACACACCGGTAAGCGCCGCTGCGATAATCAGGAAAGGGGAAGACAAATCCTGTGTGGCAAAAAACGCCAACACAATTCCCAGCAAAATAGCGTGGCTGATGGCATCACTGAGCATCGCCATGCGCCGGAGCACCAGGAAAACGCCGGGCAGCGCACATGCCACAGCAACCACCACTGCGATGAGTTGAATTTCGACTTGCGGACTCATTGCACCACCTCCTTCCCCTGCTCGGAGACTTTCCGGGCGGCGCGGTAGCCTTCCACGGTCAGCCGCCAGGTGTCGTCGGTCGATTTTTCCACCCACCCGCGGGAAAGGAGTTCATTTAAACTGTGGTCCACACCGCCGTGTCCTACACTCATCGTTCGCAGAACTTCAATTGGGTGACCGTGCGCACGGTCGGTGTGCTGATTTGCCAGGACGTAGAGGTCGCTCAGGTGGGTAGTTTGGTCACCATGCTGCTGATTGATGCACCGGCAATCCCGGCAAACGCGCCAAAAAATCCTGCCAAAATGGTCATCAGGCTCAGCCGATCGGTCCACTGCCGTGCCGCCGCCGCCGGCGCTACCACCATCGCGCTCATCAGCACCACGCCAACCGTTTGCAAACCAATCACAATGGCAATTACCAGCAGACTGGTCAGCAGAATATCCAGAATGTGAACCGGCAAACCGATGCTCTGCCCGAACTCGGGGTCAAAACTAAGCAGCTTAAATTCTTTCCAGAAAATGCCCAGAACAGTCAGGGTAATCAAGCTGAGCACCGCCATGGTGACCACATCGCGTGCCAGCAGCGCCGCCGCTTGTCCGAAAAGGAATGTTTCCAAACCCGCCTGGTTGGCATAGGGTTGTTTTTGAATAAAGGTAAGCAGCACCAAGCCAAAACCGAAGAAAGAAGAAAGCACCAGACCCAGCGCGCTGTCATCCTTAATGCGGGTATTTCGCACGATGCTCAGGATAAAAAAAGTTGCCAGCCAGCCGGCAAAAGCGGCACCAAGAATTAGAATCAAAGGTTCTTTTGATCGGGTTAGCAAAAATGCCAGCGCAATGCCGGGCAGGGCTGAATGAGAAATAGCGTCACCTAACAGGCTTTGCCGACGCAGCACCGCAAAACTGCCAAGCGCACCGCTTAAAATCCCCAACACACCGGAACCCAGGGCAACAGTGCGGAAAGTGTAATCACTCAACAGATTTTGAATCAATTCAAACATGCTTTGTAAATTTCCTTTATTGAAATTTTAATATAAATCCGTTTCATCCTGGTGGACATGGTGGGTCAGAAACGCCACTTTACCGCCATAGGCAAGGCGCAGACTTTCCTCGGTAAACGCCTTCTCGACCGGCCCGCAGGCAATCTGGCGCACATTCAGCAGCATCACCCAGTCGAAATATTCTTTCACCGTCTGTAAATCGTGGTGCACCACCACGACCGTTTTGCCGGCGTCGCGCAGTTCCTTCAGCAGGGAAACGATGGTTTTTTCGGTAGTGGCATCCACGCCCTGGAACGGCTCATCCATGAAATAGATGTCGGCATCCTGTACCAGCGCCCGCGCCAGGAAAACCCGTTGCTGCTGTCCGCCGGAGAGCTGGCTGATTTGCCGGTTGCTGAATTCCTCCATGCCAACTTTGTGCAGGGAGTCCAACGCTTTTTGCCGGTCTTTTTTTCCGGGACGACGAATCCAGCCCAGCGCCCCGTATCGCCCCATCATTACTACATCCAGAACATTAGTCGGGAAATCCCAATCGACACTGCCGCGCTGGGGAACGTAGCCCACTTGTTGACGCCGGGACTCGTAGGGCTTGCCAACCAAAAATCAGCACTTTCCCCGCCGCCGGTTTAACCAGACCTAAAATCGATTTGATCAGGGTGGTTTTTCCGGCGCCGTTGGGTCCGATAATTGCCATCAAAACCCCCTGCGGAACAATCATATCCACATCCCACAGTACCGGGCTTTCCCGGTATGCAACGGTTAAATCTTCCACATGAATCGCTTCTTTTTCCATTGAATCGGTTTTCATCCTTATTAAATTGGGTAAAAATTATCAGTAGTTTCTATTATGAAGATTGATTAAAAAAAAAGAATTTCAGAAGTTAATCTATTCTAAAATGATAAATTTGTCCTATCTACCATAAATAAATATTTTTGTAATTTACACCGATAATCCATAATTCGTCAAATCATTGGTCCAAATATTTTTTGATCCAAAAGGAATTCAGTGTAAGACCGGTAGCTTTTCTTATTTAACTCATATTTTTCTTAAAAGAGCTGCCCAAGTCTTTCTATCTTTAATAGGAGATTTAGAACTATCTAATTCAAGCCCGATTTTTTTCAAAAAATCAACACGACCGTTTTCACCGAGTATAATTAAAATTCCTTCAGCAAAGTGCGACAAATCCGTAACATAAATGTTTTGTCCACTTGTAAATTCTTGGGCTATTTTAGTTTCGATCTCGCTTCTATTAGAATCTTCAATGCCATTTTGGGCCATGAAAAGAATTTCTTTTATTTGTTTAGAACGAGCACTATCAATCTTAGCGTTTAATTGAATTAAACTTAAACTTCTATCTTTTACCTCTACCAATAACGCTATTCTTTTATTCAAATAACATTCGATATCAGCAACCATACCGGAGGAAACATCTGCGACATTAATTTTTTCTCGTCTAACTTCATCAAACAAATTGAATTTATCCGAAATTGTCCGAAAAAGAGCTGTAGCTATAGCTTCTAATCGTGATCCACCGGATCGTTCAGAGAGAAATTCTTCAAGAAGTATTACAGTTTGTTTTAGACTAATTCTACTCGGAATCGGATAAATAACTCTAACAGAATCTAATAATTTGTGTATTTCAAATAAAATCTGGTCAAAAACTTTTCTAGTATATGATTCATTGTTTTGATTTTGAACTTTATTTAAAACAAATATTAATTTATCCCAATCACCTTTATTTCTTTGCCTGTCTCTATAAATAACTGATACTGCAGGACATCGCAAAGGATTATTTACATACGGCTCTTTTGAGCCACCTAAAACATCATGATTATCGTTATCAAAAGGAACTATTACATAATGGGCAATAGTCCTGGCATCGAATGAACCGGGGCTTTCATGTCCAACTTGCAATGATGTGCAATTGAGAGAATGATCTACTGATTTGCTTAACAATTGTGTTGGTAATACATAGCGGTAAGATTTTGTTCTGCTTGTTAAACACTCCTTTATTATTTTTTTTAATTCAACCTCTGCATTGGAAAGAGGTTCTTTAATTTCTTCATGATCAAACATGTGGAGAATGTAATCCCATCTCTCAAATAAATATTGCTTACACTTTTCTTTAAAAGTTAATTTTGATTCCTCGCTCATTGTATTCCTAATAATTGGTCCATAAAATTTCGGTCCTTTCAGATTTTATTGAAAGAGCTTTTTTTGTTGGAGCAATATGTATATTCCAATCTTTATACAATTCATCATACATTTCACATCTATACCCTGAAATTGCCACTTTTCCTTTCACCTTTTGTAGTAGATTTGCTAAATTAACATGCTCAAAATCAGTCATTTCATATTTATAGGCATTTTTATCACCTCGTGATTCATGGGGATAAGGTGGATCACAGTAAAATAATGTATCCGGGCTGTCATAACGCTTAATTACAGCCAGAGCATCATCATTTTCTATTTGAACTCTTAATAATCTTGATGCGATATACTCTAAACCCTCCACACTTCCAAGCCACCTTGAAACCGCACCGGCCATTCCGGCTCTGCTTGTTGAAAGACAATTTGCCCATCTTCCGTTTGAAGCCGTTTGAGCTAAACCAGTTCGCACTTGTCTTGCTCTAACAAAAAATCTTCTTGCTCTTTCAATATCAGACAAATCTTTGCTATTTCCATTAGACTCAATTGCAATTTGAAATTCTCTTCTTGAAAAAGGAGTCATTCCGATTGCATAAAGCAACTCTTCTTTTTTGTCCCTCAAAACTCTAAAAAAATTCACAACCTCACCATCAATATCATTATACGTTTCCACCTTTGACGATTTTCTATTTAAAAGAACAGAAGCAGACCCACCAAAAGGCTCACAATAATGGTGAGTTTCCGGTAATAAGGGTAATAGCCAATCCAAATGGTTGAATTTTCCTCCATACCAACCAAAAGCAATCACTTTTTTCTTTCTTTTTATTAAGGTAGAATTCATTTTTCTTCCAGGTTTTATGTAGCTAAAATATATAACAATTTACACAAGAATAGAATTAGAAAATGAAATGAAGGACAAAAAGTATTGAACTCAATAACGTATCGATATTGTGTTTTACCATGCCGGTGTACTCACCCTCCGGCGTTCCCGGTTCGCCCATAGCATCGGAATAGAGGCTGCCGCCAATTTTCACATCAAAGCCGCGGGAGCGCACCGCTGCCTGCAAGGCTTCGATGTAGCGCTGGGGAACGGAAGTTTCTACAAACACCGCCGGAATCTGCCGCTCCTTGACGAAATCTGCCAGTTTCTGAATATCGGCGGTTCCCGCCTCGGAAGCAGTGCTGATTCCCTGCAGACCGCGCACTTCAAAATGGTAAGCGCGACCGAAATAATTAAACGCGTCGTGGGCGGTAACCAACACCCGCTGCGGCTCCGGAACACGCAAAGCCTGCCGTAAAACGTACTGGTCCAATTCTTCCAGCTTTGCCAGGTAAGCTTGTGCCCGGCTCCGGTACCCACTTGCGTGGGCAGAATCCATTTCCACCAGTTTGTCGCGAATCCTGGCAACACAAAACTGCCATAACTCCACATCGAACCAGACGTGCGGATCGTGCGCGCCCTTGAATTCCGGCGGCGCCAAAAGGGAATCGGGCGGAATGGCTTCGGCTACTGCCACCGTTTTAATGCGCCGCTGCATTTTTCGGAACACATCGGTCATTTTCCCTTCCAGGTGTAATCCGTTGTACAAAATCAGGTCGGCGCCTGCCATGCTAACAAGGTGATTTTCCCCATAATTTTTTCTCCTTTTTAAAAAACTTACAGCATTAAAGTCAGCATTCTTAGCACAGAATGTTTAATGAAATTATAAATAATTCATTCGAAAACCAAGTTTTCGATTCTTTCATGAATGAGAAACAGAACAGTTAATCCTTTTTTAACCGGTTTACGGGATTGGCGGGATAATTTGTTCGAAGGCAAGA
>MVCZ01000068.1 GCA_002049825.1 Candidatus Zhuqueibacterota bacterium 4484_188 | reverse complement strand
TACCGTTTGCGCGACGAGGCGGAAAAATATGAGATAAACACATTTACCGATTACATTGCCAAGCGCCACGGAGAATTGGGAAATAGCATTCGCGTCGTGGGAAGTCTGGTAATTGTATTTTTCTTCTTTTTCTACGTCGGAGCTCAATTTATCGGCGGCGGAAAAACATTACACACGCTGTTTAACATCGATCCCAAATGGGGAATTTTCATCACTGCGGCGATAATTGTTCCCTACACAATCTATGGTGGTTTTCGCAGTGTGGTTTACACTGATGTTGTGCAAGCGATTGTCATGATTACCACTCTTGTCGTGGGACCAATTGTCGGCGTAATTTATTTGGCAACGCATTCCGAAGCAGGACTTTTTGCCACATCAATGATCGAGGCTTTGCACAAAGCAGGTACCAGCTATTCTTCTTTTACAGTTCTTCTTTTACAGGCGCGACTTCTGGATTTGCGGCGGGCGTTGTTATTGTCGGCGGTTTTTCTTGGTTTTTTGGGTATCTTGGCGGACAGCCGCAATTGAGCATGCGTTTTATGGCAATTCGGGATACAGCAAACGCACGCCAGGCGAGAAACGTGGGAATTGCCTGGACAATTATCGCTTACATTGGCGCACTGTCGCTGGGTTGGATCGGACTGGCGATTTTCGGTCCCAACGGATTGGCAGACCAGGAATATGTGATGCCCAAAGTGCTGCTTGCTCTTTTCCCTACAGCTATAGCGGCAATTTTAATTACCGGGGCCATCGCGGCGATGATTTCTACGGCAGACTCACTGCTCATTCTTTCTGCAACTGAATTGTCAGAAAGTTTGCTTAAACCCTTGCTTAAAAAAGAAAATATTCACAGGCACTTATTAGTTAGCCGGCTGATTACAGCAAGTCTGGCAATTATCGCGCTCGTTGCTGCCTACCTTTCGCCAACTAAATTAATTTTCACGCTGGTGGGTTATGTCTGGGCCGGCATCGGTGGGACTTTTTCTGTCGTTATTTTACTGACTCTTTTCTGGAAAAAATTTCACGGCAAAGCCGCATTAATCACAATTGTTACCGGTATGGCATTCACAATTTTCTGGATTTCCAGTGGATTGGATGAAAAAATAATCACTGCTAGAGTGATGACTTTTGTTGTGGCGGGAATTGTGGCGGTTTTGTCAACGCTGCTGTTGAAGAAAAAGTGGAATTGAAAAATTCGTCTGAATTGATTATCGGAGATGTAAACGAAAATTAAAGACGCGGATAATTGCTTTTCAAATATTCGCGTCTTTTTCTCGTTTCCCATTCAATGTTGAGCGGGACAATCGTTAAAAGCCGAAATGTTCCAGGCTAAAGACTTCCAGCCCCTTTCCCGTTCTCCATAGCTCTGGAGAAGGAACCGTAAAAACAACTACTTGTTCTCCTCTTTTGTATTTTGTGTTGAGAATGGGAATTCCCTTTTCATTTACTACGCCGATCAAATCTGGAACAGCGGCAATTATTTTATCGTCTCTCTTTGCTACCATGATTTCATTCTTGTATTCCAGCCTCAAAATGCCTTCTTTTCCTTTAATATCAACATAGCCGAAGGTAAAGCCCTGTTTGACTTCATACTTTTCCTCCACCGGCATCCCTTTAAAGATAATTTCTCCGCCAGCCAGTTGAACTGCTTCTTCGATTTTTGCTTGTTCAAGTAACGCACCGATTTTCATGCAAAGCGTCAGCGTGTTCCTGATCATGTACGGGGCGGCTTCTGTAACCGGAAGCGGAAAATTCGCCACGCCGATATCGTAACTATCGCACAGGTTAACCAATTCTCTAAAGATATCATCCAGACGTTCGTAGTCATCAACATGTTCGATAAACAAATTTTCCCCGAACAGTGTGAATACCCCAGCCGGTGTCGGCGGAATACCCCCGATGTAGTAGCCGGTCTGATACATTTCTGGCGCCGACCTTCCAGTGAGATCTGCATTCAGCACAGGAAGATTTGCCATGTCTGCCAAATAGAACGAAACAGCGGTATTGTGCCCGCCAAGTTCTACTGGCACGATGAGTTCAATCTCTTTAGGAAAATTTTTCTGCAGCACATCAAAAGCACCGGGCACCAGATCGGATTCCTGTTCAACAGCCACATTTTTATGTCTTTTTTTAAGTTCTACCAACGACGGCGCTTTGATCGACCCGACCAGATAGGCTGTGGCGCAGATACTAGAGCCTGGTGCATCGTTTAAATCTACCAGTTCCAATTCGCTAATTCCTTGAATCAGCTCAAGCCCGGCATCCAGCGGTCCGCCACCTCCGGTTGAAAAAAAAGCAGCACCGATTAGTATTTGTTTGAGTTGTTTGTTGTTTAGTTTCATAGATTAAATTCCATTTCGAGCCAGCTTTTCGAAGGTCCATAATCTTTGAAATTTATTCCACGACTTTCACTGGCAAGAGCATAGACTTTCAAAAGAGGTCGGGCCTCAAGGCTATCGCATGCTTTCTTGCTAGGAAAATGCGAAATTCTTTTACTTTTTTCAAGGACTTTCTGCAAATAATCATTCATAAAGTCACTATTAATATACAAGGTTAATTGTCTTCACTCTCGCTGATTTTCTGAAATTCCTCTTTGATGACCTGCCACTGCTCCGGCGAGGTATCTCCGTAGCGAAAAATGACTACTCCGGAAGCACCGCCCTCCAGCGCATAATTTATTTGCTCCCGCAATTGTTCCGCTGTCACGCCTCCATAGCTTTGAACGCCGGTGGCGATTCGACAGGACGAATCCACAGCAGACAAAGCTTTTTGCGTCACCGTTTTCAGCCAGTTTGTTGGCTGGCCGAAATCGTTGAAATATGCCATGGGAGCAATCATGTCCAATAGCGGAGAGAGCAAGGTGTAATTTTGCGAATAATAGGCATCGCCCCATTGCGGCTCGGTCGCGCCTTCCGGCATGAAAGCAGCAGTCAGTTTTATTCCCAGCTTTAATTCATCGATCAGTTCCCTGACCGAATGGATGTAATCGTAAATCGTATTTTTTCGCAGTTCCACCCATTTCACTACATCTGCATCACCATTGTAATAAAGTTGAACAAACCCTTCGTTATAGGCATAGTAATTATAATCCTGAACAAAAAGATTTAGCAGTCGTTGCGTGTTACAGCCCAGCGAGTCAGCCTTTTGCAGATGATATTGGTCGAAAGAATAGACAAAGTGCGAGTAGCGAATGTAATCCAGATGAATACCGTCACAATCGAAGTTGGTCAAAAAATAGCGGATGTTGTCCAGAACATATTGTTGGTAACCTGGGTAGAGCATATTGATTCTTCCATCATTCATTGGATAAGGTTCTTGATACCCGATTGACGGTTTCGGGCAGTGATATATGGATGCATCAGGATGATTGGAGAAAAATTTATCATCGCTGTTTACCACGTACCATAGATGTACTTTCATGTCCTTCGCGTGGGCTTTAGAGATAAAATCTGTTAAAAGGGATGCTTCTGTTTTTTCTCCGGAAATACCTTTTACTAACAGAAATACATCTTTCACATAATTTTCCGTTAACTTATTAACGACAGCCTCACTTCCCTGATTATAAAGCGTAGTCCCCCACATCCAGACGCCCCTTATTTTCGTTTCAACTTGTTCTTCGGGCTTAACCACTGTTTTTTCATTTTTTGAACAAGCAGTTGCAAGTACAACCATTAAAATTGAAAAAAGTAAAAGCCTTCTCATTTTTTTTGCCTCCCATAGTGTGATTTTTTTCCTAACGCTTTTTCTAAAGTAATATATAATAACCCGGAATACAGTACGGTTGCCAGCCCCCCACCGGGAAAAATGCCCCACAATGAAGTAAACGAAAAAATTAACCAGGTAAAAATTGCCGAAAGATTTATGTACCCTTTGATTCGGTTTCTATTTTTCAAGATAAAAAAGTCAGTACTCATAATTCCGATAAGCGGTGTGGCAAAATTGGTGAGTATTTCCAAAAAATGTTCAAACCTGGTGAGAATTCCTACTGAAGCAGCCAGCGAACCCAGCAAACCGACAAACAACGTGAGCACAGCTCTGTCCTCAAAATAGCGCCAGTATTTTCCGGCGCCCTTGAGCACAGTGACCAGTGCCATAGCGCCGGGATAAAGATTGACCACATTGGTGGTAATGATGGCGCCGATTAAAATAAAAGCAGCTAAAAACGCCCCGGGAATGGGACCCACGTTCCAGCCCTGGGCAGCAAACACGCTGGAGAGATCAGCAGCTTCGATGGCATTTTTGCCTTCGGCAGCACCAGAAAGTACGGCAAAAACCATCCCCATGATGGAAAGGAAATAAACCACTGGCACGTTCCCCAGAAGTACGGAATAAACCGTATCTCTTGACCGCCGGCAATATCGGTTGAAATCTGGAGCCGTTACGGCTGCGACAATTAGCGTACCCACCACCCAGGTCGTTGCTGTGTAAACGGATACTGGCGGTTCCACTGCCTGCCAGTGAAGCACCTTTTCCAGCAGTTCCGGTTTTTGCAGCACTTTCACCAGAGCAAAAACAGTTAAAAACAGCAATCCAGGAATGGTAAAGCGATTCAGCCAGGTAATCGCTTTAAAACCGAAAAAGCAAATTGCTGTAATTCCCGCACCGAAAACAAACGAGATGAACGGTTTTGCCGACAGTGGTACTTGTAAACCAGCAGCAGGAAAAATTTGAGAGTAAAACGTCGCCACCATACTTTCGGTCATCACACCAAACCAGCCGATTAGCGTGAGAAACATGACAAATGAAAATAGCCTGCCGCCAACATCACCAAAGGCGAGTCGAGAAAGCGGGTAAGTGGGCAGGCCGCTCGTGTTGCCAATAATTCCCTGAATTATCGAAAATAGCGCCAGAAAAGCCAAGCCCGCAATCAGGGCAATATTTGCCTCTCCAAAACTCTGGTAACGCATTAACCATACTCCGAGAAGCAAGGATGGTGGGCAGATGTTCATTCCCATCCAAACCAGAGCGACATCTATCCAGTGTTTTCTCTTGTCATGAGGAACAGGAATCAACGTATAGTCGCCGCCGAGATCGCTGTTTGTACTCTCGCCATTTTTCATTCGACTCTCACAATAAGTAATGGTCCGAAACAATGCTTTTCTACGGCATTTTCGATTTCTTCACGAGAATAGAATACCTTACCTTTGACAGAATCATTAACGAAATAAAAATTTTTCGTAAAACCCTTAATTATTATAAAGTGACCTCCACCGAAATCATCGTTCCACCCTCTTAAATAGGATGTTTCTAATCTTGCGATTACAGGAAAGCCATATTCAATATTTTTCTCGATTATTTCATGCGAGAAGGCTTCCACTTCTCTAAAGGATTCACCAGTATATTTTCGCAAAAA
>MVCZ01000067.1 GCA_002049825.1 Candidatus Zhuqueibacterota bacterium 4484_188 | reverse complement strand
GCGGTCATTTTTCTACATAAACCAATCGTCAGCCCGATTAATCAATCTGCTTGCGCAGGAAGGTGGGAATATCCACAGCTTCCAGGTCCAGCGGCAGTCTCAGCTCCTCTTCCGCTTCCGCTTCCTTTTGCTTGTTCTGGTGCAGCGGAATGGTCTGCCGGGTTGGTTTGGCTCTCGATATAGAAACCGGGGGCAATTTTAGAAACAGCAAATTCATACCCATGTTTCGGCGGGTAGTTTCCCTGCGTTTCAGATTTCTCTTGAATTGTGTTCTAATTTATTTTAATTTCGTTCAAAATGTATATATTACTAAGGATATTTACATGTCGAAAATTTTGAAAAGAGTGCTGATTGTCGCCTTGCTGTTGCTGTTGGTGTTCGGGTGTGCCGGGAGTTCCAAAAAAACGAAACCTGCCGGGCAACCCGTTCCGTCAAACCAAATGGACGAATCCTTCGATCCGCTTACGCTTCATGATGAAGATTTGGTAATCGAGGGAGAAAAAACCACTGCGACTGAACCCCTTCATCCGGCGGAAGTCACGCTACCGGAAGAAAAGAACGTTCCGGAGAACAAATTAGTTGACGGGTTTCGTATTCAAATCATTTCAACCAAGAGTTTGGAGAATGCCACCAGGGCGAAGCAAATCGCCAGCGAGCAATTCAGCGATCTGAACGGGGCTACCCGAAAGCCTGGACGGTTCCCGCCCGGGTGTGGAGTCATCCGGAGATTGCCGCGCCGCCGGATTCTTTATCCAAAATCCCCGAACCTGAAAACTAAGCGTAAATTCGATTCTGAATAAAATACCGGAGGAATGTATGTCAGGACACTCGAAATGGGCAAATATTCGTTTTCGCAAAGAGCGCCAGGATGCGCAGCGCGGGAAAGTTTTTACCAAAATCATTAAAGAACTGACGATAGCTGCCCGGCTGGGTGGCGGCGACCCGGAAGCCAATCCCCGGCTGCGTACTGCCATCCAGAACGCCAAAGCGGCAAATATGCCCATGAAGAATATCGAGAATGCCATACAGAAAGGAACCGGCGAGCTGCCCGGCGTGGTGTACGAAGAAGTCAATTTCGAAGGATACGGACCCGGCGGTGTCGCGATGTACATCACCACCACCACCGACAACCGCAACCGCACCGTTTCCGAGGTACGGCATTTATTGGGAAAATACGGCGGGAACCTGGGAGAGAGCGGAAGTGTGAGCTGGGTATTCGATAAAAAAGGACTCATCCGGGTGGCGCGCAACAATTACGATGAAGAAGAGTTAATGCTGACCGCGATCGATGCCGGGGCGGACGATTTTAAAATTGAAGACGAATTTTACGAAATCTACACCAGGTTCGAAGATTTATACAAAGTCCGCTCCAACCTGGAGGAAGCCGGTATCGAAATAGAAAATGCCGAAATTACCATGCTGCCACAAAACGTGGTTAAGTTAGAAGGCAAACAGGCGGAAAAGATGTTGAAATTGATGGACGCCCTGGAAGATAACGACGATGTGCAAAATGTGTTTGCCAATTTTGACATCGATGAAGAGATCATGGAAAAAATATAACCGCCCGGGTCATGGCTATAGTTCCCACAAAACACACGAAAGGACAAGAAAGATGAATTTTGCTATACTTTGTGTAAAATTTCCATGGTCACCTGATGATTCATTCTTACCGTTCTAAAATTAAAAGTCTGATCTCATCATTTTTTTTCAGTAAAATTATAAAGAATATTAATTACAATCTTTCTTTTTTCGTGTATTTCGAGTGTTTCGTGGGCAAAATCACGACGAAGAGATATAATAAACGCGGGTTGGCTTTATTTGAGAATCTTAGGAATTGACCCGGGGATTAGCACCACCGGGTACGGCATTATCGAGGTTTCCGGCAAAAATTTGAAATGTTTAGCCTACGGTGGAATTCACGCCCCTGCCAAAGCTGCTTTCACGCAAAAACTGGATTCAATCTACCAGAAAATATCGGAAGTGATTCAGCAGTTCCAGCCGGATTTTTGTGCGGTGGAAGATATTTTTTACCATCAAAATAAAAAGACTGCGATTGTGATGGGACATGCCCGTGGGGTAGTCATGCTGGCGGCAACCCGGAAAAATATTCCGGTGTTCGAATATTCTCCCCGGGAGGTGAAAATGTCAATTGTCGGGTATGGCGCAGCTTCCAAAACGCAGGTGCAGGCAATGGTGAAAAATATTTTGAAAATGGAAGAACTTGCCAAACCCATCGATGCCTCCGATGCATTGGCAGTGAGCCTGTGCCACTATCACCGGATGAAGTTTCATCAGTTGACTAAGACGTTGTAAACTGCACGGTTTTGAAAGTGTAGGGGAAGCCGCTCAGGACAGGATGTCTGATGCCGGATGTCGGATACCAGATACCATCCCTTCTTTTTTCGTCTACGCTCAAGACGGGCTTGCCTGCCGGTGCAGTCAGGCAAACACTCAGGCCAGAATGACCAAAAATCCGGTATCCGACATCCGATATCCGGTATCCGAAAGCAGAAATTCTACTCGCCGATTGTTTCTACCCCCCCGGGTTCGAATCTGTAAATTTTGAAACCACAAGTTGCATTGGCAGAATTATCGGTTATATTATGCGTATTCGGGCAGTTGAAGTAGGGATGATGAAGTAAAATGATAGAAGAGATTAATGGCAGAATTATTCAGAAGTCGCCTGCGTTTTGTGTTGTCGAGTGCGGCGGCATCGGCATCGGTGTATTTATCAGCGTGAACACATTTCAGAAACTGCCCGACACCGGGGACAGTGTGCACTTGTTAACCCATCTGCACGTGCGCGAGGACTTGCTGCAGTTGTACGGATTTTCCGGGGAAGACGAACGGAAAATGTTTCGTCTGTTAATTAACGTGGGAGGAATCGGGCCGCGGCTGGCAATGACGATTTTGTCCGGAATAACGGTTGCCGAGCTAATTCAGGCGATTGCCGGCGAAGATCACCAGGTTCTGGTTAGGGTGCCGGGTGTGGGCAAGAAGACCGCCCAGCGAATGGTGCTGGAGTTGAAAGAGAAAATCGAGATTCCCGAGGAGATGAAAGAATTCGCCGGCAGGGCTGTGATTGACCCGCAACTGAAGGGAAAAATGGACGAAGCGATTCTGGCGTTAACCACCCTGGGATACCGGCAGGCGGAAGCAAAAATCGCCATCGAGAAGATTCTGAGAAAAAGCCCGGAAGATTTGCCGGTCGATGAGCTGATTAAGTTAGCACTGAGGAATGTGTAAGGTATGGATAAAGACAGAGACATTATTAGTCCCAAACCACTGAGTGAAGAAGAAGAGTTTGACCTGACCCTGCGTCCGCGCACGTTTGACGATTTTGTCGGGCAGGTTAAAGTAATCGAAAACCTGAAGATTTACATCGAGGCGGCACGGCGGCGGGGAGAAGCGCTGGACCATGTGCTGCTCTACGGTCCGCCGGGACTGGGAAAAACCACCCTGGCGCACATTATTGCCAACGAGCTTTCGGTCGATATTAAAACCACCTCGGGACCGGTGCTGGACAAGGCGGGCGACCTGGCGGGACTGCTTACCAACCTCAGCGAGTCTGATGTTCTGTTTATCGACGAGGTGCATCGATTGAACAATGTGGTGGAAGAGTACCTCTACTCGGCGATGGAAGATTACATGCTGGACATTGTAATCGACCGCGGTCCTAATGCCCGGAGCATTCAGATTAAATTGCCGCAATTTACCCTGATTGGCGCCACTACCCGTGCCGGATTACTGACCTCGCCCATGCGGGCACGATTTGGGGTGGTAGTGCGGTTGGACTATTATAACCCGGATGAACTGAAACTCATCGTTCTAAGGTCCGCTTCCATATTGGAGGTAGAAATAGACGAAGAGGGGGCGTATGAAATTGCCCGGCGTTCGCGCGGCACTCCCCGGATTGCCAATCGGATTCTGCGCCGCACCCGCGATTTTGCCCAGATTCGCGCCGACGGCATCATTACCAAACAAGTTGCCGAGCAAAGCTTACAGTTATTGGAAGTAGACGAAAAAGGTCTTGATGATATGGATAAGCGGATTATTCGCACCATTATCGAAAAATACAACGGCGGACCGGTTGGTCTGAGTACCATCGGTGTTGCTGTGGGAGAGGAAAGCGACACCATCGAAGAAGTGTACGAACCTTTTTTGATTCAGGAAGGATTTATTAAACGGACGCCTCGCGGTAGAGTTGCTACCCGGCTTGCTTATGAACATTTTAACTATACGATGAGACCCGATGGAAACCAGCAAAAATTATTTTGATTCCGTGGAAAAGACGAAATACAAAATCACCGATTTTGATTATACACTGCCCCAGTCAAAAATTGCTCAGTATCCGCTGACGGAAAGAGACGCCTGCAAACTGATGGTAGTTAACCGGGAGACCGGCGAAGTCAGCCATCGGAAGTTCAGTGAAATTGTTCAGTACCTGCATGCCGGGGATTGCCTGGTGCTGAACGATACCAGTGTGTTTCCCGCCCGGCTACACGGCAGAAAAGATAAAACCGATGCCCGGGTGGAAATCTTCCTGCTGCGCCAATTAGATGGCTATATTTGGGAAACGCTGGTGAAACCGGCGCGCAAGGTGCGCATCGGAAATAAGATTCATTTCAGCGAAAACCTCTCCTGCGATGTCATCGACAATACCCTATCCGGCGGACGGATTGTGGAATTTTCTTCCAACGGTAATTTCTATGAGTTGCTCAGCGAAGTAGGCGAAACACCCCTGCCGCCGTACATCAAACGCCAACCGGACGAGACTGACAAGATTTACTACCAGACCGTATTTGCCAAAAGACCCGGTGCGGTTGCCGCCCCGACCGCCGGATTGCACTTTACCGAGGCATTACTGAGGAAAATTCGCAAAAAAGGGGTAAAAATCGCTTACACCACGCTTCATGCCGGTCTGGGCACCTTCCGACCGGTGCAGGTGGAAGACGTCAGCCGCCATCACATGGATGCGGAATACTATGAAATCAGTGCTGAAGCAGTGGAGATTATCAATCGCACCCGCGAAAAAGGCAAGGCAATAATTGCCGTGGGAACCACCACGGTACGAGCGCTGGAAACTGTTACCGACCACCGGGGGTTTGTGCGCCCGTCGCGCGGCTGGACCGATAAATACATTTACCCCCCGCATGATTTTAAAATCGTGGATCGCCTGATTACCAATTTCCATTTACCTAAATCTACTTTGTTAATGCTGGTTTCAGCTTTCAGTAGCTTGGACATGATGAAAGCAGCTTACCGGGAAGCAATTAAAACAGATTACCGTTTCTTCAGCTACGGCGATGCCATGTATATTATTTGATTGGAAAATCCGGAGTTGCCACTACCCCCTTGCACTCCCGTTATCAAAGCTGAACATTTTCCACAACCTTTTTGCCGGACACAACCATGATTTTTGTGTCGTCCCTGTCTGCCGGCGGCGCCAGGCAGGCTGACAGGGCTTAAATTGATTGGTTTTCGCTACCAGGGGCGTTGCCCCTGGCTAATATGTTTTACCCCGTTGGGGTAAAGAAGAATGCGAAAACAATCGCTGTGGGTTACCGAAACCGCTCCGCTAATTTTTTTACCCCGTTGGGGTAAACCCGGAACAAAACATCCGCCCCAAATATTTTTGTTGACTTTCCTTATCTTTTTGTGTACAATGAATAAAAGGGAACCGGAATGATCGGTTCCGAACGGAAAACCGTAGGGGTGAACATGAAAGACCGGCAATTATTTTTGCGCCCTGAAGGGCAGGCATACCCGCGTTGCCAGGCTTTTTTATCCACGGCTCCGTTGAAAAAAAACCTCCCGATTTATTTTGATCTCTTTCCCTCCCCGCAGGCACTTTCCGCCCTGGCAAAAAAAATTTTTAAAAATTAAAGTTTATCCTTGATTTTTCCGAAAATTTTTGTAATATATAGTGGGTGAAAATAGCGTATTTTCCACCGAAATCAATGAATGTTACGTTCAGGGGCGTATGAAAGAGTATTTTGGACGATATACTAATGTTCTCGATGCGAAAGGCAGGATTAATTTACCGGCAAAATTTCGGGAACCGGATTCACGGGATCAGCTATTTGTGCTGGCGCGCGGTTCCGAGAAGTGTATCGTCATGTTTCCGGTGGGAGAGTGGCGACGCAAAAACGAAGAACTGGACACGCTGGTGCCCGATGGCGAAAAGCGCCGGATTTTGCGCCGCCAGTTAAACTATTACGCCTCGCAGCAAAAGCTTGACAAGCAGGGGCGGATTAATATACCTGCCGAACTGATCAAGTATGCCGAACTGGATAAGGACGTAGAGGTCATCGGGGCTGGAAAAAAAATCGAAATCTGGAATCCCAAGTTTGTGCAGGGTGATTTGAAACAATCCGAGCCTGAATTCCAGAAGCTGAAGAATTTACTGGATTTCTAAAGGAATTTGCGCGTGATGTTATGGATTCAGACTTTTTTCATCGTCCGGTACTTTTACACACGGCAGTGGATTACCTGGTAACCGATCCGAACGGAGTGTATGTTGATTGCAACCTGGGGGGCGGCGGACATGCGAAAGAAATACTCAAGAGAATCAATGCAAATGGCTTGTTTGTCGGTCTGGATGCCGATGCACAGGCAATTGCTTTTGCAGAAGATACATTATCCGGTTATTCGAATAAAATAATCAGACGGGTCTTTTCCAATCAATTAGATGTCGTGTTACTGCAGGAAGGGCTGCTGCCGGTTCACGGCGTGTTGTTTGACCTGGGAATTTCTTCCTTTCAGGTTGATTCACCGAAGAGGGGGTTCTCTTTCCAGGAAGAGGGACCATTGGATATGCGTTTTGATGCTTCGCAAAAATTAACCGCCCGTGAGGTGGTAAACGAATATTCGCCGGCGGAGTTGGGGCGAATATTACGGGAATACGGTGAAGAAAAACATTGGAAGCTGATTGTCCGGAATATCGTGAATGAACGGACGGGTGCACCAATTGAGAACACCGCGCAGTTGGCGGAAATTGTCAGCCGGGCTGTTCCGGCAAAACAGTTGAACAAAACGCTGGCAAGGGTTTTCCAGGCGATTCGCATCGAGGTAAACGGCGAATTAGAGCGCTTGAAAGTGAGCCTGGAGTGAAGGAATTTTTGCGCTACAAAGCGCTGGATTGTGTCTGTCCGCCGGATTTTCCGCAATGTGTATGCGATAAAGTGCAGGAAGTGGAAATCCTGACCCGGCGGGTGGTGAGACCCTCCATTCAGGAGGTTGCTGCGAATCCCCGCTCCCGCAGCGCCCGGTTGCGGGCTGCCGAAAAAATTGTTCAATACCAGGGTATCGTCTGATGACAGTGAATCGGAAATCGCGAAAGAAGACCATTTACCATGTGAAGCGAAGGGCGAAAAACGGGGCTCGAATGTTGCTCTCGGTGTTCGAGATTAGTCTGCTGCTCTTTGTTTTCTCGGTCTTTTTTATTTTGTTTCAATGGAAAAATGTCTCGATCAACAAACAGTTGAAACAAATATCTCAACTGAAAACCGAAATCCTGATGCTTAATGCCCGGAACAGCAAGCTGGAAACGCAGAAACATGAATTAGAAAAGCAGGTGCCGATGAAGGCAAAAAAACTTTTCGGCATGATTTCCAGTGTGGAAGGAATCAACAAATTCCCGGTGAGTAAAAAGGTAATCGAGTATTATGAGACCAAAGACCAGAAAATATTACCAAAAACCCGATAGCTCCCCGGAACCTGCCGGGGGAACGAACTTCCGGTTAATTCTGGTGACAACGCTGTTGCTGCTGGGTTTTCTCCTTGTGCTGGTGAAACTGGTGGTGGTGCAGATTATCGACCATGACTACTATAAGGAAAAGGCGGATATGAATAAAAACCTTCGTGAGAAGGTCGCCGCCAAACGCGGCACAATATACGACCGCCAGGGTCGGGAATTAGCCAGGGATGTTATTCAGTACAAGGTAGCAATTGTCGGAACGCTTACCGCCAACAAGGAAGAACTGGTTCGCCAGGTTGCCGACATTCTGAACATCCCGGCGGCTCGGCTTTTGC
>MVCZ01000066.1 GCA_002049825.1 Candidatus Zhuqueibacterota bacterium 4484_188 | reverse complement strand
AACAAACTCAAAGAGTTCGGCGAAATACGAATTTGACCCCGTTTTCACCAAACAGTCCGGTTAACCGAAGGAACACTTTTTTACGCAAACCATTTGAAAGAAACGGATAAGTTACATGCCGGAATTTATAGATGTCGCCATACAGGCAGCCCGGGAAGCCGGAAGATACCTTCTGGAAAATCGTGGTAAAATTTCCCCCGAAAACATTGACGAAAAAGCACAAAACGATTTTGTCACATTTGTCGATCAAAACTCCGAAAAAATGATTGTGGAAACCATCTTGTCCCATTTCCCGGAACATAAAATTCTGGCAGAGGAAGGCACCCGTCGGAGCGGGGAAAATGCTTTCCGCTGGATCATCGACCCGTTAGACGGCACCAAAAATTTTATTCAAAACATCCCGGAATTTTCGGTTTCTATTGCCTTACAGCAAAACGAGGAAATAATCATCGGGGTTGTTTACGATCCGGTGCATGACGAGCTATTTGCCGCAGAAGAAGGCAGCGGCGCTACTTGCAACGGCAAGCAAATGAAAATTAGTACCAGACCCTTCTCCCGGGCGCTCATCGCCACTGGCTTTCCGTTTAAATTCAAAGAATATTTACCGAAATACTTACTGGCGTTCGAAGAAGTGTTCCTTAAATGCAGCGGCATGAGGCGCATGGGTTCAGCCGCCCTGGATTTAAGCCATACTGCCCTGGGACGATTTGAAGGTTTCTTCGAACTCGGACTGAGCATGTGGGATATCGCCGCCGGCAGTCTGCTTATTCAAGAAACCGGGGGAATCGTTACCGATTTCCGGGGAGAAAACCACTTTCTTGATACCGGTTTCATTATAGCCGGAAATCCTGAAGTTCACCGGGCGCTCCTTGAAGTAACCAAACATCATTTCTCACAAACAATCCAAAATCTGGAGAAAAGACACCATGCAGGGTAACCCGTTAGAGAACAGAGGTCCGCTATCAATTATTGCCTGTAACTCCGGGAAAAGTTTTGCCAAACGTATCGTTACGGAACTGGGCAAAATTGCCAAGAAAGAAAAGGATGAAAGAGAGTACAGAATTTGCGATTCGGTTGAAATCATTTTCCCGAACGGGGAAGTAAAGGTGGTAATCAACGAGTTTATCCGGGGAGACGATGTGTATATCATTCAATGTATGGACGACCCGCTGAGCGACCGTTCGGTGAATGATAACCTGATGGCGCTGGTAACCGCAATCAATGGTGCCTATCAGGCAGATCCGGATCATATAACCGCAGTCACCCCGCAATATCCCTACGCGCGCCAGGAGCGACGCAAGACCCGCGAGGCAATCAGCGCCAGGTTAGTGGCGCATTTGCTGGAAGCCGCCGGCGCCCAGCGAGTGCTCACTCTGGATATTCACGCAGAGGCTATCCAGGGGTTTTTTAATTTTACCAAGTTAGAAGATATGCACGCTTCCGGCGAACTAATCGACTACATTACCCAGACTATGAAACTGGATACCGGCAACCTGGTAGTCACCGGACCGGACGTGGGTAGTGCAGAACGTGCCCGGCATTATTCCAAAATACTGGGTACCCCGCTGGCGATTGTCGACAAAGCCCGGGACTACAGTAAAGTGAGTAAAGTGGAAAGCATGCGCCTGGTGGGTCGGGTTAAAGATAAAGATGTGCTGATTGTGGATGATATGATTGCTACCGGTGGCACTATGTTATCCGCTGCGTCGCTGCTGAAGGAAAAAGGCGCCAAAGATATCTATGTTGCCGTCAGTCTGCCATTCTTTAATGGGAATGCAGTTGAGCGGATTGACCGGGCGTACGATGAAAAGGTAATCAAAAAAGTAATCGGAACAGACGCCGTTTTTTGGGGAGAAGCCTTCGTAAAAAGCACAGTCTGGTACGAAGAAGTGAGTGTTGCACCGCTTTTTGCCAAGGTGATCTATAATATAAACAAGAAACGTTCGGTGAGTAAGTTGCTGCGTTAAGTGGAACTTCCTTTCATTTCGAGCGAAGCGCCAATGCGGAGTGGAGAATCGTAAGTGCGTATGAAAAGTCCGGCGGGAAATTCCAAAATTCAATTTACAAATAACCTGTCTGCCGGCAGCACCAGGCAGGCCTGACTGACTGCATCGGTAGGCAGGCAAACAAATTCCAAATCCAAAAAATCAAATTGTTTCCCGGGAATTCAGAGGCTGTATGAAGATGCAAAAATAAAAGGAATTTATTTTTGCCGTCCTGATCGGGAACCGATGAAAATCTAGAAGTTATGGATTCCTGCCCACACGGGAGCGACATGTGCATCGCCGTTTTTACACAGCTTCTTTAAGTCGGGAAATATGAAGATGAATATAGTTTTTAGTCCTTCGAAGGGGTTCTTTAGAAATTCTCCGGATGGACACCGGGGAATGTATTTCTGCACAGAGCAGAATTGGAAATGCAATCCACAACTCACCATAAATCCAATGAATACGACAGGCGGATAGACAAAAATGAAAAATAAAGATAAAATCGACGTGTTAGCATTTGGCGCCCATCCGGACGACGTGGAACTGGGCTGCGGCGGTACGCTGTTTAAAATGAAAAATCTTGGTTACAAAACCGCTGCACGGTGGAACAGCGTTACAAAGAATCGGATGAGGCAGCGCAAATCCTAAAAGTGGATTTACGGAGGAATCTGAAAATTCCTGACGGAAACATCGAGGTGAACGAGGAAAACCTGGAAAAGATCATACGTGAAGTCCGGGCACTACGCCCGGCGCTGGTGTTGGCACCTTTCCGGGACGACCGGCACCCGGACCACATCCACGCCGGTCAACTGATTACCGAGGGATGCTTTTACGCCGGTTTAAAAAAGAAGCTGCCCGACCTGTCACCTCACCGCCCCTTCCGGGTTTTATATGTGATAGATATCAGCGAGGAATTTGAAACAAAATTCCGGGCACTAAAAGCGTATCAGTCGCAATTTTACAACCCGGAATGGCCCGAGGAACAGACTTTTATTTCGTCCTCCAACTGGTTTATGGAATCGGTAGAATTCCGGGCGCGGCATTTCGGCTGGATGGCAGGCGTAAAATACGGCGAACCGTTCTGGATTCGTGAACCGATGGCAATCGACGACCCGCTTCCGATTTTTTCCCGCAAGATTGTGTGAGATATCCTTTCTTTTATTTTGACAGGATGAACCGAATAAGCTAACCGATTTTCCACTCTTAGTAGAATCTACTATAAAATTGATACTAACCTGAATTTATCCTCACACAAAGAGCGCTTTTATTTTGTGTGAGGATAAGTAGTACATCCTTTTATATATCCCGTTAATCTTGTTAATCCTGTCAAAACAAAGCGCCCGGTAGATACCGATTTTTCCGGTTCCGCCGGTTCATTTTGTTTTCATCACGAACACACCGTCCCAATCGTCGCTGGGCGGGTTGTTCATAAATTCCTGGCATCCCTGAATTCCGGCGACATCGTTTCGTCTTTGGTGGCAATAAGCTCGTACACCTTCACCGGTTTTTTCTTTCCTTTCACCCGCAGCATATCCAGCGGTCGGGTCAGGAATTTGTCCTTCACCAGTTCGTAGGTGTTCTCGCCAATCATAATAGCGGTGTCGTAGAGTTTGTTGGGTGTGCGAGCCCATGTTTCCCACGACCATCTCGCCGGAGTTAATTCCGATCCTGGCGCGCAGTTCCGGTTTGCCTTCCTTTTTCCATTTTTCCCGCAGTTCCGCCAGGCGCTTTTGCATTTTCAGCCCTGACAAACAGGCTAATTCCGCGTGGTCCGGCAGCTCAATCGGTGCACCGAAAACCGCCATAATCGCATCGCCTTCGTATTTGTCGAGCATCCCATTGTATTCGAAAACAATGTCAGTCATATCTGTCAGGTATTCATTTAAAAGCGCAACCAGGGCTTCCGGCTCCAGTTTTTCCGAAATAGTAGTAAACCCGGCAACATCGGAAAACAAGGCAGTGCAAACCTTTTTCTCCCCGCCCAGCTTCAACTTCTCAGGATTTTTCAACACCACATCAACCACCGAAGAAGAAACATAGTGCGAAAAGGTTTTTCTAATCCGACGTTTATCCCGCTCTTCAAAAATATAGCGGTAGATATAGGTAGAAGCGAATGTAATAAGAATGGTAAAAATCGGGGCGGTAACCGGCAGCCAGTAACGATAGGATTCCAGGAACCACATTCCGGCTATACTTGCCAGAATAAGCAAAATGATAGTAAAAATAATGCTTGCCAGTGGTTTGGGATACATTAAAAGAATACCGGAGATTAATCCAATCAGCATAATAAAAAGAAAATTTGACAGGTCGGATAAACGAAAGATAAATTTATTGTTAAGAATCTGGTACACCACATTTGCATTCACTTCCACGCCGGGGAAAATGCCCTGCAGCGGAATAGCTCGCAAATCGAACAACCCGGTGAGCGAAGAACCGATAAGCACTACTTTTCCGTTAAAAAATTCGGGCGGTGCAAAATTCATCAGCACATCATAAAATGAAATGTAGCGGAAGGTTTTGAAACCGCCTTCGTAATTAATCAGCATTTGTCCGTATTTGTCAATCGGAATCTCAACCGGTGGTTTATTATCCGTTTTCAGTACAAGCCGGGAATGACTTCGATTGTAGTCAAAACCCCGGGCATTCAGTAATTTCAGGGCAATTTGAAATGCAAAAGCGGGATAAACATTTTGATTGAACCGCAGGAACAGCGGGATGCGCCGCAAAACGCCGTCGGGGTCGGGAAACAGGTTGACAAACCCGGCGGTGTAGCTGGCGTTCAGGAAACTGGGGTCTGCCGGTTCCAGGCGATCCTGGCGGATTAAATTCTGAAAAAGCGGCTCAGGCACCTGGTAGATAAATCTCCGGTAATCCAATCCCTCCGGCTCGCTGGTCATTGCCGGTTGGAAATTCTCCGTATCCGCCTCCACAAAATAGAGAGCGCTGCACACGATACCCGATTCCCGTATTGCTTGCTGAAATGCCTTATCTTCATCCGGATGCCGGCGGTCAGGATCGAAAATAAAGTCAGTACCCACGATAGACACGCCCGCTTGTTTTAAATTTTTAATCATCGTTTCCCAGTAGGTTCGGGGCCACTGGTGGTAACTGCCCAGTTTTTTTACACTGCGCTCATCCACATCGATAATCACAATGTCGTCAATCGGGTTTTTGCGAGGCTCCAGCACCCGTTTCAGGCGCCAGTCGTAGGTCTGCGCTTCCATGCGAAAGAAAAGTTGGTGCAGAAGCGTTTCGGACAACACCCAAATGAAAAAGCCACTTACTAATCCCACCAGGGCACCTTTAAGAATTTTTTTCAGCGGACTCTGTTTCATTTCAACACTCCAGGTTTGGGGATTCTTCTTTATTAAACCGTTCTCAATTTAAATAAAAAATTAAAATCTGCAAATGAATTTTCTCTCAACAGGTAAAACCTCGCGGCTGGGATGGTAAATCTTAAAATCGTTACAGAATTTGATACGTGGCAACCTGTGTAAATCATCGGCAATTAAAGATTCGGTTTAAATTTTTTCATCGTCTGAAGAAACACATCTATATCATCCCGGTTGTTGTAAAAGTGCGGCGAGACCCGAATTCTGCCCTCGCGCAACGAGACGGTAATCCGGTTCTTCTTGAAAAAATCGAACAACGCCTCGGCTTGCGGGTGTTCGAAGGTTACAATTGCCGAGCGATGTTCCGGACGGGTATCGGTAAAAATGCGCATCCCGGCGTCTTGCAATTTGCCAATCAAGTATTCCGTGTTTCCCAGCACCTTTTTTTGAATATTCTGCGCACCGATTTCCAGCATCATTTCCACTGTGGCAGTAGCGGCAATCACACCGCCGGTATTAAACGTGCCCGGCTCGAAACGCTGCGCGTCCGGGGCAAATTCTTGCCGGTAATTAAAAAACTCCCAGGGTGTTTTCACACTCAGCCAGCCCGCCTGGGCGGGGTAAACCTGTTTAAAGATATGCGGGGCAATGTACACAAAACCCAGTCCGGCCGGCCACATCAGCCACTTGTGACCGCCGCTGGCTAAAAAATCAATCCGCATTTCCGACATGTTCATTTGCAGCGCACCAAGCCCCTGGATAGCGTCCACTGCAAAAATGATTCCGCGTTCCCGGCAAATTTCACCGATGGCGGTTAAATCGTTTTTAAAGCCGTTCAGAAATTCCACAAAACTGATGGAGACCAGTCGAGTGCGGTGATGTAGATTTTTCACCAGGTCTTCGA
This sequence comes from Candidatus Zhuqueibacterota bacterium 4484_188, assembly GCA_002049825.1. Lineage (GTDB taxonomy): Bacteria > Calditrichota > Calditrichia > RBG-13-44-9 > RBG-13-44-9 > 4484-188. Next base: position 2,425 of record MVCZ01000066.1, on the reverse strand, counting down.
TTTCAATCCTTCCTTCCCGGTGATGCACAAAATCGACTTCCACACCTTTTCGCTGCAAGTTGATAAACGGAACTACATTTGATGGGAATTCGAAATCGTTCAGCAGAATCCGGTCGCCGGGCTTCCAGTCAAGCCCAAGTGCCAGAACATTCAACCCGGCAGATGTATTGCCCACCAGTGCAATATTTTCTGCCGGGGCATTGATAAGCTGCCCGATTCGTTCCTTCAGCAATTGTTTCCGCTCAATAGCCTCCGGCCAAAACTCGATATCCTCGTCCAGGCGCTTGCGGTAGAATTCTTCCAGCGCGGTCTGTGAACGGGTATTCATCGGTGAAATTCCGGCATGGTTAAAATAAATTTGATGTGAAAGATGCGGGAAAAGGTTTCGATAGTGATCCCAATTCATCATTTTTTCTCCAGGGTTATTTAGCGGGCACTTGCGATTTAATCAGCGAAAAAATCGGCTGGATATCCTGCTCATTAAAATAGCGGAAACCGTTCAGTGTCTGTTTCGGTCGATAGTTTGGCGGCCAGCGCAATATTTTCATATTCACCAATTTGAACCACTCTTGCCCGAAATCGCTATTGTGCCGCAGCAGCGGCGAAACATCAATTGCCAGCAGTTGGCGGGGAAATTTCAGCACCACCCCCACACCGTACTGATGGAACAAATCCGGATGAAACATCAGCCGTACCTGAACAGCTTTTTTAAAAACAAAATAAAAATGGATGGCAAAAACCCATTGCGGATACACTTGTTTTAAATCATTTTCATCGAAAGGAAGCAGCCTGGGATTTCCGTCCTGAACCTGAACAATCTTTCCAAACAGTTCTTCCGGGGAAAGAAGGCGATTGGTAAAATTCAGGTAAAAAACGAGATACTCCAGAACATAGCGGGGAATTTTTTGCCATCCGGAAATGCGATTGTCCGGCGCTTCAACCTGCAGCACAGCCACTTGTGCCAGGTAAGATTCGAGCGAAAGGTGGCTATTTTGCAACCAGTCCCTTTTTTGGTAAAACAGGCGAAGATAGCGAAAGAAAGCCGGATCGACCGGGTGGCGAACAAATGTTTTTCGGAGTAATTCGAACCAGTCCGGCAGGCGAAACCGATTTATCAGGAATTGCTCCAGGCGGTGAGCGACGTCAAAATCAGACGGATTTCCCAGGAAATATTTTACGGCAATTTCCTCGAATTCATCCCAGTACCCGGTAGCTTCCTTTAAATCGAGCAGCCGCCTGGTCCAGTGTAGTTTGTCCGGGGTCAAATGGATGTAAGAAATAATGCTTTTCTCCGCCTCTTTCCAGTTTTGCCGGTGAATCAAATACTTTATGTGCAGCTCCCGTAAATCCGCCTCTTCCAGGTCCGGGAGCCTGGGCATTTGCTTGCGTAAAAAATGATAGGTAACCAGCGGCTCCTGCTCATCCACCAGGTATTTTATTTGCAGATATCTCAGGAAAACATCTTTTCGGAAAGAGCGTTTCATGGCGCGATTCAGCAAACGCAACGCCTGAACCTTTTTTCCCGCTGCGACCAACACATCTGCCAGCAGCAGCGTGAACCAACCCTGATACTGAAGCCGGCGTTTATACATTTCCAATTCCTGCAAAGCTCGCTCGGCGTTTTTCTGTTTTAACAAAAAGGAAATGTAACTTTGCAAAACGAGTTTTCGGGCGGTTCCTTTCCGCAGCGCCGAGCGATAGTAGCGGTCTGCCAGTTCCGTTTTTCCCGACCGGGCGGCACTGCGGGCAATCAGGTAATTCAAATAGCCGTTTTCCGGGGCAACCCTGACCAACTCCCGCAAGGTTTGCTGTGCGTGAACTTGTGACCCCATTTTAAAATAGGTATCGGCAAGCACTATTATCAAAACAGGATTTTCGGAAAATTCCTCCAAAGCCTGTTCCAGGGTTTGTACTGCCTTGTCCCACAATTGCTGGGTACGAAATTCCCGTACCAGTAAAAGGTAATTGCGCAGCCGCCTGTTTTGAAAATTACCGGACAATCAATTTCCTGCTTTCTCTTTCATTTTAAATTACGACTTTCCTGAAAACCAGCATTGAAAGATAATTCCGCTTTAGGTGCGATGCAAATCAAAAGCAACAGAGGGAGGTATGGAATTGCCGAAAAAGATTGATTGTTCAGGAAATAAACGTAGTGATCTCCTGAACAAGTGTGTTGGTTACCAAAACCGCTTCGCCGATTTCGGTGACAATAAACGCACCTGAAAAAGAAATCTAAAATCGCCCTTTTCATTTTGCTTGCATTTTTCCGGCAGTGTTTGCTAATTTCGATTGAAAAAATGTTGGAGTGAATAATATGACCGGCGAACAGAAAATCAATGAAACGATTGCACAACTTGAACGAATCTACCCGGAGGCACCGCTGGCGCTGAAATTCAAAAACGGTCTGGAACTGCTGATTGCGGTT
>MVCZ01000065.1 GCA_002049825.1 Candidatus Zhuqueibacterota bacterium 4484_188 | reverse complement strand
TGAGGGTAAAAGAATCTTTCTCTTCCCCACCCCAAACGCCAATGACGACCAATAGTATCAATAAAACAGACAATATTTTTTTCATTTTAGAACCTTTTTGTTTTGCCTAAAAATCTGTAAACAGCTTTTTTGTGTTTACTTTCCTCTCAATGCAAATTTCCGCTCATAAAAAATATACTGGTGAAAGAGAAGGTATCCAAATCGTTTTTCAGAGCTTTTGTATTTGATAATTTCAAGAGATTAAATCTTAATATATTTGCCTTTTATAAAAGATTTTTCTATTATATTAAAGATAATTTTAGGAAAATTTGTTATGCAAGATTCTGAACAATTAACACTTTTTAAAGATAAGCCGACGTTGCTTTCAAAGCGGCAAATTAATATTCTGCACTCATCTAAAAAAAATGGAACAGCACAAGATGATTCACGGTCATATCTTAAAGAACTGGGAATTGAAATTGTAGAAAATCCGCAACCCATTCAATTTATTAAAAACTCCAGCGAAATTGTTCACCGGTGGTCGCCCTATGTCCAAGGATTTTCTGCTAAATTTGTTCAAAAATCATTTGATAGATATTCTGATGAATATAAGGATCCAGTGATTTTCGATCCCTTCGCAGGAAGCGGAACTGTTCTTGTTCAGAGTAAGCTGAATAATTATGAGTCGCACGGTGTTGAGCTAAACCCCCTGCTTCATTTTATTGCAGAAACCAAAATAAATGCTTGGCAAGTAAACGATGAACGATTTTTACAGATATCAAAAAATCTTAATGATAAACATATTTTTGTTGCTCCGGATTTTTTAAAATCAGAAAAGCATTTCCATCATGATGTATTGCATAACCTTGAAATACTTAAAGGTGGTATCGATGCCTTCCAACCGGCAATCGAAGAAGATGAAAAGATTAAAAATTTAATGCTGGTAGCTTTCTCATCTATCTTAATAGATTGTAGCAATCTTAAACGAACACCTTGCTTGGGTTACACTCGGAAAAAAAATGTGAACGCGGATACGCCGTTTATTCTGTTTAGAAAAAAAATAAACGAAATTGCATTCGATTTACGAGTATTACAGAATAAGTATAAAAAAGTAAGTAAAAAAGGTTTTGTATTTCTGGCAAATTCGAAGGATTTCATTCATAACACGTTGTATGATCTTGTTATTACTTCTCCTCCTTATATGAATGGCCTTGACTATGTTATGAATTATAAGATAGAAATGGGATGGCTTGGATTCGCAGATAACCATAAAAAATTAAAACAAGTAAAAGATGAAATGGTTGTCTGCGATAACGTTTCAAAGGGATTAATAAAAAATTTTAGTGTTAAAGACAAGCGCTATACAAACAACTGGATTGAAGATATAAAATCTAAAATACAAAGAAGTATCAAAAAAAGGGGAACCTATAGACGACCGGATATGCCTGAAATAGTACACAAATATTTCGACGATATGTACAAAATTATGGTCAATGTTACTCCCGCAATTAGGTCTGGTGGCAGATTCATTCTGGTTATTGGTGATAGTCTTATCGCCGATGTTTATTTACCGACAGATTTATTGATAGCGAAAATTGGTACAGAGTTAGGATTTTCAATTGAAAAAATTGAAAAGGTCAGAAATAGAAGGTCGGGTCAAGTACGAAGCTACAGACTACGTGAAACGGTTGTTACGCTTAGAAAGGAATAATGAAATTTTATGGCAACTCGTGATTTAGGATATTTGGGTAATCCGGCAAATGGGTTGGGTATTGTAAGATCAAGGACCTTGATAGGTAATCTTCGCTCTTGGGATATCCCAAGAAAAGAAGAAGCATTAGACATTACAATAAATGAAATAGGTAACTCACCAATCCCTGGAATTTACTTGTTGTTTGATGAAAGAAGTGGCAAAAAAGTGTATATTGGACAGTCAGAAAATCTAAAATCACGATTGGCTACCCATATTAAATCTCCGGAGGAGAAAATTAAAAACTGGGAAAGAGCGATTATTATTAATGATGCACGAAATGCAGCTCAATCTGATTTAAATGACGAAAATATCCGACTTGTTCTCGAAAACTATCTTGTAAAACTCTTTAAAATAAACCGATATAAAGTGTTGACAATGAGTAGCAGAACACCCAGCTTGAGCTCCACGCAATCAACATTAGTTCATTCTTTTAAAGAAGAAATTATTATTTTACTTACTAAGAAAAGTAAAATAACCAAAGTGTTAACTGAGCGGGGTGACGATGAGGTTTACAATGATGAAGTAAAGAGAATTTTACAAAGAAATGGCTACGATATTCAAAAATGGGGAAAGAAAGAAGCCCTTATTAACAGTCAAAAAACCTTTATCCGGGCGGGTAGTACTAAAAGAAGAGGTTGGCAGGTAACATTTCGTGGGAACAAACCGGTTAGTTCTATGACATGTCTTGAGAAAGGCGAGGGTTATCTTTTAATGCCTCGTGGTCCAATCTTATTTATTCCACTTAAAATAATAAAAGCATTTGTTTTTCAGAATGATCCTGAAGTATTTAAACGCGACTCCGTAGATATTTTTATCAGGTTTGATGGGCAAAAAATATTTGTTGTTTATAAAAATAGCAAAATAGACGTTACTTCTTATTCAATTTTATCTTACCCATAATAAAGAACATCAAGTCAATGGTATTAAATAAAAAACCCGAAGCAGTGTTGCCTCGGGTTTTATATTTATTGCAAAAATCGGGTGTTTATCCCAGGAAAGCCCGCAACGCCCGGCTGCGGGAAGTGTGCCGTAACCGACGAATCGCTTTCTCTTTAATCTGTCGCACCCGTTCACGGGTCAGGTTAAAGCGTTCGCCAATTTCTTCCAGCGTCAGGGGATGTTCCTGTCCCAGACCAAAATACAACCGCACCACTTCGGCTTCCCGTTTGGTGAGTGTGGCTAAAGCACGGTCAATTTCCACCTTCAGTGACTCGCCAATCAGGTCGTCGTCAGGCGGCGGCAAATGGTCGTTCTGGATCACATCCAGCAAACGGTTGTCTTCGCTGTTGCTGAACGGTGCGTCCATACTCAGGTGCCGACCGGAAATTTTCAGCGTGTCAGCCACTTCAAAATCGGTCATCTCCAACTGTTCGGCGATTTCACTGGCACTGGGTTCCCGTTCGAACTCCTGTTCCAGCGCCGAATAAGCTTTGCCGATTTTGTTGAGTGCGCCAACCCGGTTCAGGGGCAGGCGAACCACCCGGGATTGTTCTGCCAGCGCCTGCAAAATGCTCTGCCGAATCCACCACACCGCGTAAGAAATAAATTTAAACCCGCGGGTTTCGTCAAAACGTTTCGCTGCCTTGATCAGCCCCAGATTGCCTTCGTTAATCAAATCGCCCAGCGAAAGCCCCTGGTTTTGGTACTGTTTGGCAACACTCACGACAAACCGCAGATTGGATTTGGTCAATTTCTCCAATGCGGTCTGATCTGCCTCTTTGATTCGGCGAGCCAGCTCAATCTCTTCCTGGGGGGTTAATAAAGGAACCTCGCCAATTTCCTGCAAATATTTATCGAGCGATTGACTTGCTCGACTTACTGAACCTCGCGCCATTCTTTTTCGAATACCTCCTTCGCTCTGTGATTAGGTTTTAGGTTTATAAAATAACGATTATTTTTCCTTAATCCAATCGCCCTTTCCAATAACGTCTCTTTGATTGTTAAGTTCCAGCGATAATTCACGTAAATTTCCAAAAAAATCTTCACGTTTTCCGTCCCGCAGAAACCTCGGTTGAAATTTCACTTCCTTGTTATACACGTTCAGCGGAATGATTTTACACCGCCAATTACCACCGGATTGAAATGCAATCTTTAACAGCATGCTCTCTTTTACATTTTCGCTGTAAGAACCAAAAACAAAATTTCCCAGGCTGTAGGCAATCAGCTTGTCTTTGTAAATCTCGAGTCCCTGCAGCACGTGGGGATGGTGTCCCAGGATCAGGTCGGCACCGCATTCGATAGTCTGGTGCGCCAGCAGCACCTGGTAGTCCTTGGGGGAAGTCATCAACTCGCTGCCCCAGTGAAACGAGACCACTACCAGGTCGTTCTCCCGCTTAAACCGCCGGATGTCATCAAAGAAAAAAGCTTCCCACGGAAAACATGTTCCCGCCGAGGAATCGCTGGCCCAAAATTCTTCCGGGAAGGTAAGGCTGTAACAAGCCCAGGCGATTTTTTTGCCGCCAACGGTAAATATAACCGGTTGTCGTGCTTCGCTCAAATTCTTGCCCGCACCGGAGAAATGAATTCCTTTCTCACTCAATATCGTCCGGGTTTGCCGGAGAACATCTTCCCCGAAGTCCAGGATGTGATTGTTTGCCAGGCTGACCATGTTGATTTTGCCCGCGGTCAGGACATTCACTAACGAAGGCTTTACTCTGAAGGTGTAAGCTTTTTCAAATGCGGAACCGTCGGTGCCAAAGGGTGCTTCCAGGTTTGCAAACACAATGTCCGCATCTGTCAGCACGGTATCGATTTCCCGGAAAGGGTAGTCCCAGCCTTCAGTCTGCACGGTTTCCTGAATCCAGGAGCCCAGCATGAGGTCGCCACCGGCTATAATTTTAATGGCACCGGTTTCGCCGGAAGCCACAACCGGCAAAAGACTGATGAGCAGCAGTAGCAATGTGTAGGCGCTTCTACGAATCGAAATCAATCCCATCTTCCTTTTTAATCCGGCACAATTCTTTTTCCTTGGCGTCCAATTCCTGCGAAATCTTCCTGATCTCCTCCCGCAGCGCCTTCATTTTTGGGTCAACCTTAATGCTGGTCAATTTGGCAGAAAGCCGATTGTAAACGTAGTGCCCTAACTCGGAGTACTTTTCATCCAGGCGGTTTTCGATTTGCAGAATTTCCAGCTTAATTCTGCCCACGCTGGTCAGTTCTTCGGTCTTGTCAATTGCCACGTTTAGGCTGTCGATAACATTCTTTTTGATTTTGTCCCATAAAACAGTCATTGGTTAAATCCTGTTTAAAGTGAAAGTAGAAATCGACAAGAGTACATAATTCTTTACTAAATAGTTTGTGACTAAAATCAAAAATTCGAAAATTAAGAAATTTGCGTCCAGAAGCTTGTGCCGTCGATGGCACAATTTTCCAACCGGAGCGCCTCTGCTACCGTTTTCCCCAAATCGGCAAACGATTCCCGGATTTTTAGGTTAACCCCCTGCCGAATCGCGGGTCCGTGGACCAACAGCGGGACATATTCGCGGGAGTGGTCGGTGCTGGGTGTGGTCGGATCGTTGCCGTGGTCGGCAGTAATAATCAGCACATCCCCTGGCTTGGTCAGTTCGGTAAACTCCGGCAGCCGTCGGTCGAAACGCTGCAATTCTTCATAAAAACCCGCCGGGTTGTTCCTGTGTCCCCACAGCATATCGAAATCCACCAGGTTGATCATAATCAAACCTTCTCGCACGGTTTTCATCTGTTCGGCAAGCACGTTCATACCGTCTTCGTTACCCTTGGTATGAATTTTTACGTCCAGCCCCACTCCGGCGTACAGGTCGTCAATTTTGCCAATTCCCACGGTGGGCAAGCCGTTTTCCTGCACGCAGCTCTGCAGCAATTTTTTCGGCGGTTTCAGCGAAAAATCCCGCCGGGCACGGGTGCGGGTAAAAGTTTCCGGTGAATCTCCGATGAACGGGCGGGCAATCACCCTGGAAACGGCGTGTTTGCCGGTCAGGATTTCACGGCCGATTTGGCACATTTCATACAACTCGTCCAGCGGGATGATTTCTTCGTGGGCGGCAATCTGGAACACGCTGTCGGCGGAAGTGTAAACAATCGGGTAGCCGGTTTTTAGGTGTTCCATCCCCAGCTCTTTGATAATTTCGGTTCCCGAAGCCGGTTTGTTTCCCAGGATACCCCGGCCGATCTTTTCCTCGAAAGGCTTCAGCACTTCCGGTGGAAAACCGTTGGGGTAAGTAGGAAAAGCGAAATCCAGCGTGCAGCCGGCAATTTCCCAGTGACCGCTGGTACTATCCTTTCCCGGCGCCCGTTCCGCCATCTTGCCGAAGTTTGCTTTCGGTTTTTCGGCCGGTTCAATGCCTTTGATGGGCGCAATATTTCCCAGTCCGAATTCCGCTAAGTGCGGGAGATGTAGCCCCCCGACCGCCCGGGCAATATTTCCCAGTGTGTTGCTGCCGCGGTCGCCGTACCGGTCGGCGTCGGGTAATTCGCCAATTCCCACACCATCCAGCACGATAATAACTGCTCGTTTCACTTCATTCATTCAAATCCCCGGATGAATTTTTCATCTTTATTTGATGTTCAAACCCGGTAAAAAGATACGGTGAAAATTTTATTTGTTTGCGCCCGGTTTAAAAATTTTCCTGTGGCAAACGCCAACGCGGGTCAGGCGGCGGTTTTGCTGCCGAACAGGCGCCGAAAAAACCCCTTGCGGTATTTTTTATTGATTTCTTTCAGGCGCAGTAGGGTGGCTTCTTCGCCGGCGGAAATCAGCCAGTCAATTTCTTTAAAATCGTACCACATAAAATCGCCCACCGGCGGGGTAATGATAATATCGGCGATGCGGGAAACCTCTGCGGCAAACAGGGAGGAAGTAACCGCGTTTGCCCGAAGCAGCACGTCAAACACATTGCGGAAATTTGCCTGGGGTTTTAGTTCCTGTTTTACATCCACCGCAATAATAAAGTCGGCACCCAGCATTTTGGCAAATTTTACCGGAAGGGTGAAAGTAACCGCCCCGTCCACCAGAAGCTGTGAATCGTTTTTCACCGGCGGCAGGTAACCCGGAATGGTGCTGCTGGCTTTTATGGCCAGTCGAATATTGCCTTCCCGGAAAAGCACCGGTTGACCACTGGACAAATCAGTGGCATTGCAGGCGAAGGGAATCTTGGTATCTTCAATGTTTCCTTCATCAATCAAAAAGTCGATGACCTTGTCAATTTTTTCCGCTTTCATTATCGACAGGCGTGAAACCACTAAGTTCAGCATCACCCGCCGTATGGTGTTGCGGGCAATTTGCTGAATGAAATCTTTATTTTCGGTTCCGTTGCGGTGGCGTTCCAGCACATTGATGTTTAAGTCCTGGTAGTGTTCGCTTTCAAAAAATAGTCTAACCCGTTCTTGTACCTGCTTAATATCCGGGTTCTGGGCATACATGCCGCCAATGATTGCCCCAATGCTGCACCCAACAATCAGGTCCGGTCGAATTCCCTCATTTTCCAGGGCTTTTAAAACCCCCAGGTGGGCTAACCCGCGGGCTCCGCCGCCACCCAGTACCAACGCCGTTTTCATAGTCATTCCTCAAATTCCCCACTTCACGAAAATGCAGCTTTAAATATACGAAAAAATGACCAATTTTCAACGAATGAATTTTAATTTTCCTCTCACCGCTTTCCCCGGTTTGTATGCAACACACTCAACGTGTCGGGCAGAGCATGTCTCCGGTTTCTTTTTGACCCGGTAAGACGGGTGCGCGCCGGCAAATACACAGTCCCGTCAGGGACGATTGAAAATGGGGGATGTGCACGAAGAAAATCCCAAAAAAGCAATTTCCAAACAGCAGAAATCCGCATATCGCAGAACAAGTTCCAAACAGCAGAAATCCGCATATCGCAGAACAAGTTTCCGGTTTCAAATTTCCGACCGATTTTGAAATTATCCCTGTTCACACCAACGTTCTTTTCTGTCGTCCACTGCCGGGACTCTGTTTCACGATGGGGTGTTCCTTACCCCACGGTGAACCGTGGGGCTAATGTGCCCTGTCCCTCCGGGACAATTTTGAATGAAATACCGGGGACGTTTTGATAGAAAAATCCCGGAGGGATGAAAGAAATTATCCCGCCGGTGAAGAGGTTGTGTAAAAATGACTCCGCAAGTGTCATTCCCGCGAAAGCGGGAATCCAGAACCTTATAATTTTCATAGATTCCCGATCGGGTCAGGAATGACAATTTCTCCTTATTTTTTCGTTCTCACGCAGCCTCTTTACCGGGGGGAACAGGAGCACACCGGCCAATCAAGAGTCCCGGAGGGACGACAGAAAAAAGGTAGAAACCGGGCAGGAAATCACAAACCACAAATCCCAAATATCCTGCCTGACTGCATCGGCAGGCAGGCAAATAAATCCCAATTCCCAAAATCCAAATTCCAAACGAGAGAATTCCGAAACTCGAAAATCCATCCGGTTTCGATTTTCCGGTTTCAAACAAAATATTTTTCCGCCGGCTGTGGACCCACTTTCGTTTGCCGGCGTGTTTTTTCTGTCGTCCCTGCCGGGACTCTGATTCACGACGGGATGTTCCTTACCCCACGGTGAACCGCGGGGCTAATGTGCCCTGTCCCTCCGGGACATTTTGGGTTGAAATACCGGTGGGTGTTTTGGTAGAAAAATCCCGACAGGGATGGCTGAAAATAGCCCGCCGATT
>MVCZ01000064.1 GCA_002049825.1 Candidatus Zhuqueibacterota bacterium 4484_188 | reverse complement strand
AATATTTCCCGCATCGTCCGTGGCGGTTGTTCCCGAAACGGCAATGACCGGTCCCACCCGCACCGCCCGCGAATACCCCGCCAACGGTTCCCACCGGGTGCCGCTGGTAATATTTTGCCTTGTCATACTATACCTCTGTTTTCTCGTAAAATTTTTTCTGCCCGCGTGAACAAACCACGCTAATCTTCCCCTGTTTTTTACATCACTGTAATATGCCCGTAATACCCATCTACTAAAATAGGGCAAGATCAAGATCTGGTAAGTAGGTTTAGAAATTATAAAAACGTACGGGTGAATAAATTATGATTAAAGATTTACATGCACGCAGAAGTTGGGAAAAAGGAAGAAGAGGCAACAAGCCGTTCGTCTGGAGAGCAGTTATCCTGATTATGTTGGTTTTTATGATTTCGGCAACAATGGTATTTGCCCAACCTCCGGCAGGAAAGGTAATGGGAACAGTAGTGGATGCTGCCACCGGAGAAAACCTGATTGGCGCAAATGTATATTTTGAAGGAATGACCCTGGGAGCCGCCACCGATCTGGACGGAACCTTCATTATATTAAACGTGCCGGTAGGAAAATACACCATGATCGTTCAGATGATCGGTTACCGGAAGATGACACTCACTGACCTGGAAGTAAAAGCCGGCGAAGCCACCCGGTTAGATATCAGTATGAAATCCGAAGCTTTTACCACGGAAGAGGTCGTAGTTGAAGCGCGTTTGATGCTTAACAATGAAGCATCTCTTTTGCGGGCACGGCAAAAAGCTTTGGCAGTCAGCGATGCCATCAGCGCCGAAGCCATTTCGCAATCGGGAAGTCAGAATGCGGCCGAAGCCATGTCCAAAGTTACCGGTGCTTCGGTAGTGGGTGGAAAATATGTCTATATCCGTGGACTGGGCGAACGCTATAGCGCCACAATGTTGAATGGCGCGGAACTCCCCAGCGCCGACCCCGACCGTAAAGCGGTGCAAATGGATTTATTCCCCTCCAATTTATTAGAAAATATCGTAACCATAAAAACATTCACCCCCGACAAACCTGGCAACTTTTCCGGTGGCATGGTTGATGTTGGCACAAAAAACTATCCCGAGCAACTGACTATCAAATTTTCTATATCAACTTCTTACAATTCGGAAGCGACCTTTAACTCCCAGGTTCTATCGTATCCGGGAGGTTCCAAAGACTGGCTGGCGGTTGACGATGGTCGGCGGGCGATTCCCGATATCCTGAAAAACCGGAATATTGATATTCCCAATTATATTGAAGCGCGCCGCAACCCGGAGAAAGCGCAATTGCTGGACCAGTATTCCAAAGCGTTTAATACCAATATGGAGCCCACCGAACGCTCGGTTCCACTGAATCAAAGTTACGGGTTCTCCATCGGAAATCAAACCCGTTTACTGGGAATAAAGGTTGGTTACCTGGGAAGTTTGAGTTACACTCGTAAAAGCTCCGCCTATCAGAATGGCCAGGTTGGTCGCTGGCGTTTATTCGGAAACGTCGACAGCACCGAAACGCTGACCAGTGAATATCTCTGGTCGGATGCCAAGGGAACAGATGATGTGCAGATTGGCTGTTTGATGACACTTTCGCTGAAACCACATCCGCACCATGAATTTATCTCAAATGTAATTGTTTCACGAAATGGTGAGTCAGAGTCGCGTTATATTTCCGGACATTTTCCACGCGATCTCGCCGAAAACCAGGTGTACGAAACCCGGGCATTGAAATATGTCCAGCGTTCACTGTTTTCCTTTCAGGAACAGGGAGAGCATTACCTGGGCGGATTGTTAAACACCCAGGTAAAGTGGCTCTATTCATATTCCGATACCGAACAGAATGAACCGGATTTTCGCTTCTTTACCGATCATTACACACTGTCAGAATCGAACGGTCGGGTGGATACTTCCTATTCAATCGGCCTCAACCTCTACCCCGGTCCCAGCCGCTATTTCCGTACACTGAATGAAAAGAGCCATAGTTTTAAGCTTGACTTCAGCATTCCTTTTGCTACGTGGAAACATTTAAACGGCTCGTTCAAATTTGGAGGCGCCTACAACGGTAAAGACCGCACCTTCCGGGAACGGATTTTCAGATATTCATCGGTTCTGGCAAAATATACCGGAGACCCGAATAAATTTTTCGGTGAGGATATGGGAATCATCTCACTGGACACAACCCGGAATATTTACAAATTCGGAAATGTAATAAATGATGTTACCGAGCCCCGCGGAAATTATAATGGTAATCAGAAAATCGGGGCTGGGTTTGTGATGGCTGAAATGCCGATCACCAGAAAATTTCGTTTCGTGGGAGGCGTTCGGTTCCAAACCACACAGATGAACGTGCTGAGCCAGGACACTACACAGGATAAGGGAAAAATAAAGGAAAACGATTGGCTGCCATCTTTCAATTTAATTTACGAAATAATCCCGAATATGAACCTGAGATTAGCCTATGGAAAAACCCTGGCGAGACCGACTCTGCGGGAAATGGCACCCTACGTTTCTCAGGATTTTGTGAACGATTATTTCTTTATCGGCAACCCGAATCTTAAGCGAACACTGATTCATAATTATGATATCCGCTGGGAATGGTTTACCAGACCCGGCGAAATTCTGGCGCTCAGCGGTTTCTATAAATCTTTTTCCAACCCCATCGAACGGGTGATTTTGACCGACAATGGCAGTGTCCAGTTTAACAATGTAGATAAAGCCAAAGTATTTGGTTTGGAATTTGAATTAAGGAAAAACCTGGGGTTTTTAACCAGGCACCTTTCCGCTTTTCAACTTGGTTCTAATGTGACTATGGTGCGCTCAAAAGTAGATATTCCCGAATCGGAAATGATTGCCATACGGGTGCTAGACCCCAACGCCGGGGATTCCCGCTCACTACAGGGACAGTCCCCTTTCATAGTAAATACCGATATATCCTACCACAGTCCACGGCATGGAACCGTTGCAGGACTGCACTACAATGTGTATGGTCGCCGGTTGTCCAGTGTTAGTTTTGGCGCTGCTCCGAACGTTTTCGAAATGCCTCAGCATTTTTTGAATTTTACTTTTAGCCAAAAGCTCTGGCGTGGTTTAAGCTTCAAGATAGCTGCGCGTAACATCCTGGGTTCGGAATGTAAAGAGGTGCAGTCTTTTAATGGTAAAGATTATGTGGTCAGGAAATATTACCTGGGACGGACGTTCTCTATGGGCATCACCTATAGTTTATAATAAAAGGAAGAATATCGTTTATACATGAAAATGGAAATCTGAGTTTAGAGGAAATAATAAAATTCATTCAATTCACTTAATCTAATTTATCAGGAGGTTTTATGAAAATTGTTTTAACACTCGCAATGATGGTTCTGTTGTTACCGGCTTTACTGTTGTCACAGCAACTGCCGCAAAAACCGGTCTTCGATGCTGATATCCCTAGCGGAAGTGTGGTAACCTGGCAGGCGGATACGGTGTATGTATTGCAGGAATTTGTTTTTGTCGATACTCTGGCAGAACTGCATATCGAAGAAGGTACGGTAATTAAAGCTAAAGATGGTCAGGGAGCCAATGCGGCTGCGTTGATCGTTGCCCGTGGCGGAAAAATCTTTGCCGAAGGTACGGCGGAGCATCCGATTATTTTTACCACCAAGTATGATGATGTAACCGATCCGAATGACATGCTGCCGGAAGACCGCGGACTCTGGGGCGGTGTAATTCTTCTGGGCAGGTCAACCAATAATGTCCCCGGCGGTGTGGGACAAATTGAAGGTATCCCGGAACTCGAACTCCGCGGCCGTTACGGCGGAGATAACGAAAATGATAATAGCGGTATCATGCGATACGTTTCCATCAGGCACGGCGGAACAGACATCGGCGCCGGAAACGAGATTAACGGATTGACCTTTGGTTCGGTCGGCAGTGGTACCACTATCGACTTCATCGAAGTTTATAATAATAACGATGATGGGTACGAATGGTTTGGCGGCACAGTGAATACTAAGCACCTGGTGAGCGCATTCAATCGTGATGATGCATTCGATTATGACCAGGGATTTCGCGGTAAACATCAATTTTGGTTTGTCCTGCAGGATTCGACGAATGGCATTGGCAACCGCGGCGGCGAACACGATGGTGGAACCAGCAGCGCCATTACCGCACAACCCTATTCCATGCCGTTGATTTCCAATGCAACTTTTATTGGTTCAGGCGCCAATTCGAATAATGCCGACAATGACCGGGCACTCTATTTCCGGGAAAATGCCGGCGGGTTCTACATGAACAGTATTTTTACCGATTTCAAAGGTATCTGTGTTAAACTTGGTGATGTGGAAACCTTTAATATGATGCAGGCGAATAATTTGAAACTGTCGAGCAATCTTTGGTGGAATTTTGGCGGTGGCAACACCTGGAACGATCTGATCTCGGTTAGTGGTGCCGATAAGCTGGTCTTTATCGATAGCCTGGTTATCAATAATAATCAATTAGCCGATCCGCAGATCAACAGCATTCCCGCCGACAGGCGGACGGTAAATGGTTTGGATCCTCGACCCAACTCCAGTGGTGTGGCAGCCTCGGGTTACACAACGCTGAGTGATCCCTTCTTTACCCCGGCAAATTACGCCGGTGCATTTAATCCGAATGCCCCGCTCTGGATAAAAGGCTGGACCTGGATTTCTCAGGCAGGTTATACCGGGATTAAAGAGTCGGCTTTACAGAACAGTGTAATTCCTGCGCAATATGTGCTGGCACAGAATTATCCCAATCCATTTAATCCGGAAACAACCATTCAATACAGTGTTCCGCAAAAAGGAATAGTAACTCTGACCGTATTTAATGTGTTGGGCGAAAAAGTGATTACCCTGGTGAATGGTAATCGGGCAGTGGGAACTTACCAGGTAAAATGGAACGCTTCCAGTTTACCCAGCGGAGGGTGGTGTTTTGGTATGAGACACCACCCTTTTCAATTTGTGGAAATTCTTTTTATGGAAGCCTTGCGATTTTACCTTGCTTCCTCAGTGAACATAAGGGCCATGCATCAACCTGGTTTTTATGGATTCTAACTCGAAAAAAGGCGGGTGTAAATTCTTGTCACTCTTCCATTCCTGTCCGGTAAAAAGATATATTTCTTTGGTGAGACAACCGTTTGTTCATTTCCACAATGGAATATAGCCCACTTGTTTTATTACATTTTGACCTTCACTGCTGATAATCCAATCGATAAATTTTCGATATACCCCCAGTGGTTTCCGCACAGTAATCAAATATAAATACCGGGAAATAGGGTAGAGATCATATCGGATATTCTCGCTGGTTGGCGGAATGCTGTTAACCCGGCACAGCTTGACTTCTTTACCATAGGCAATCCCACCGTAACCGATGGAATGGGGATTGGCGGCAACCGTTTCCACGATTTTTACTGTAGTAGGGATTGTTATGGCGTTTTTTGTGTATTCGCGTTCTTCCAGAACATGTCTTTTAAAATAGAGGTACGTCCCTGAATTCGGTGGGCGAATCAGCACGACAATCGTGTGATCAGCACCGCCGATCGCCTTCCAGTTGGTGATTTCTCCGGAAAAGATTCGCTTCAGTTGTTTCGTGGTTAAGTCTCGGACCGGGTTGCGCGGGTTTAAATAAACGCTCAGTGCGTCTTTAGCTATCCGGAATGAAACCCCAATACTTTGAAATTTCTGCGAAATCTGTTGGATTTCCTGTGCTTCCAAAGGGCGCGATGCAGCGCAAATATCGATCTCTCCCCGGATTAATGCCCGGATACCGCTGGCAGACCCACCGCCCT